>CAYLSF010000472.1:0-5986 GCA_964385675.1 uncultured Saprospiraceae bacterium | reverse complement strand
GTCAATTTATTTTTGAACTGTTTCTAAACTACTTCACCCAAAAAGGGACTTCCAAAATTCGTTTTTCTTCCCCTTCGCCTAAGTTTCGTTCAACTTTCAAAATATGCCGCCCTCGCTTTAAGTTACTAACATCCAAATACGTTAAAATACCATATTCATCTCTATTCGGATGTCGGTAAGTATTAAATTGTAATTCGTTTAGTAAAGAGTCATTGATATATAGTTCATGTAAATCAACAAAGCAATTCATACGGATTTCCCTCTTATTATCTTCTTTGGTACTCCATTCGGCACAAGTTTTCTTCAATTGCGATTTATCTACACCAAGTTGAGGAATGAAAACTTTTAAAAAATCATCAGCTTCAATCTCATCCGAGGATAGCGTCATCCAAGTTATTCGTTTATTGGTAGGACGTAGATTTTCATAGTAATCAGGAAAAACGGTATAAGACTTTGCAGTATAGTTGAAGTGTGGAAAAGACGATTCAATATCTAAGAAATATCGGTCATTGGAAGAAGTTATGATACCAGCCAATAACCCTAAAAACATACAATACCCAAAATATAGACCCGATAATTTTTTGAGGTCAACTTGAGAAATAAAAGTTAATACAATGTATTGCGAAGGTTTGAAAAAGAAGGTAAAGATTAATCGTCCAACTATTTGTGTGTAACGATAATAGAATTTTTGAAGGGGTAGATTATCTCTAAATCGTTTTAGATTTAAAATCGAAGCAGACGAAATGATGATCATGAAAGTACCCCCCAAAATTTCAAATAGATTTTCTTTCAAAAAACCATCAGGTAATGCTAAACCGATGAGCTGAATTAGGATAAATAAAAGGAGGAAAAATATATACATACTGACAATAATCATCGTCAACCCTGCCGTAAATCCAAAAATTACACTAGCATATTTATCCAATCGCTCCGTCATATATTGGATATTAGGAAAGTCTTCCTTGTAACGTTCCTTTATGTAATCACTGTAAGGCAACTTTGCAAAATTTATCCCATCAGGATAAACAGAAGATAGTCCCAAAAAACCTATCCAAGTAACTCGAATAACAAAATGGGCAATAAAATTAAGAGCGAGTAAGTAAGCAATAATTGTTACATACTGTTGTGATAAACTAATAATCCCGAAATATGCCTCTGAGAAAGTGGCTAAGCAGAAATCAGTAATGGTTATCAGGTGCTGAGGCAAAGAAAGCGTAGCAAAGATTGCAACACCAGAAACCACTAATTCAGGCTGCCAGCTTTCTGCTTCCAACTTCTTTAGCCATTCAGGTTTTTCTATGTGATTATTAGATGACTGTTCTTCATGAGAAGAAGTGGAATTGGTGTTTTCTTTTGATTCTAGCATATTTGAATAGTTATGGTTATTTGCTGTATGTCACTATCTTAAAATTAAACAAAATTCATATTTGTTCAAATTAAAAAGTCTCTTGTTATCCAATAACAAGAGACTTTTCCTAAATTAATTACTTCGTAATTAAAAAACATCAAGCGATTCCTCCCGATTACTGTACGGGAAGCTATCAAAGGAACGTCCGTCCATCGTCTAAAGATTCTTATGACTTCCATCGCAAAACGGCCCTGCTGCATTATTTTTACAACCACACCAAGCCACTCTTTTGGTTGCTTCTACTTTTTCAATAATTGGACTATAGGCAGAACCTTTATGAGAACCATCACAATAGGGTTGATTTGTACTATGACCACAAGAACACCAAGCATAAGTTCCAGGTTCTACTTCCATCACATAAGGTGATTTCTGAGCAATTTTTTTAGACATGATTTTTTAAGTGATAAGTAATAAGTAACAAGTAATAGGTGCAGAATATTCAAATAGCAATCAGACTACTACTTTATAATTAATACTTTGGTTATTGAATGATAAAAAGATTAACTAAATGTGTAATTAAATGTTTAAACATTGAAGCAATACGAATTTAGTCTAAATAGAGGTTATAATGAATTAGACAAGAGAAGAGAGAGGAGAGAACAGAGATTCATGCTTTACTGAAGATGTAAAAGCATTTTTTGTGATAAAAATATCTGACTTCTATTCTCTGACAGCAGAGCGGTTTGACTTCTGAATATTTTAATACTTTAAAAACTTCAATTTTACGCAAAAAGGTTATATTTTGTAACTTTAACTTGTTTTTGATAAAACTTTATGGTGTTGAAGTGATGTAAATTTGATGAATTTTAATCACCTGTCACTAATCACCAATCCAACAAAAAATGAACGAATTATTCGCACCGACAACATCAGTAGAAACCTATGTTTCTGTGATTTTACCTTTACCACTACCAAAGGAATACACCTATGCGGTGCCTGTAGATATGATTCATAAGGTACAATCAGGTGTACGGGTAGAAGTGCAGTTTGGTAAAAACCGACTATATTCTGCCATTGTGTATCAGGTGTTGAATGAAAAGCCGTCTCATTATGCTCCAAAATTTATTATTTCGGTGTTGGACGAGCGTCCTGTGGTGACACAAGAGCAATTTAAATTATGGAAATGGATGGCAGATTATTATTGTTGTTCATTGGGGGAAGTGATGAATGCGTCATTGCCAAGTGGCTTAAAATTAGCCAGTGAAACGAAGGTGATTTTAAGTTCGATTTTTGATGGTAATTATGCAGAATTAAGTGATAAAGAATATTTGATAGCAGAGGCGTTAACGATTCAAAATGAATTAACGATTGAGGAAGTTCGCAAGATTTTAAATCAGAAAACGGTCTATAAAATTATTAATTCCCTATTGGAAAAAAAGGTATTGTATGTACAAGAAGAACTCAAACAAAAGTACAAGCCAAAAACTATCGCTTGTGTCCGATTACTAGAACCGTTTCGCAAACATCCAGAATTATTAAAAGCCGCTTTTGAAAAACTAAAACGCTCACCTAAGCAAACGGAGTGTTTATTAGCATTTATACAAATTTCAAAAAATCAAGCCGATATAACCCGTAAAGAACTGTGTGAATACACCAATATGGGGACATATATCGTTCGAGAAATTGAGAAGAAGGGGATTTTTGAAATTTATAAAAAAGAGATCAGTCGGATTCAAAAGTATGAAAATGAGCTTATTGATTCTTTTGACCTCGCTCCACAACAGAAGCGAGCCTTAGATGAAATTGAGGAAAATTTTAAAGAAAAAAATGTCATTCTTCTTAAAGGGGTAACAGGAAGTGGAAAGACGAGAGTGTACATCGAACTCATAGAAAAAGCCATCAAAGAAGGCAAACAAGTCTTATATCTACTACCAGAAATTACTTTAACCGCTCAACTCATTAACCGTCTTCAAAAGGTCTTTGGCGATGATATTTCTGTTTATCACTCCAGACTCAATAATGCCGAACGAGTAGAGTTATGGAATAGTGTGATTGATGGCAAGCCTGTCGTCTTATCTGCACGATCAGGAATGTTTTTACCGTATCAAAATTTGGGGTTAGTTATCGTGGATGAAGAACACGATCCCTCTTTCAAACAAGCTGATCCTAATCCTCGCTACAATGCCCGTGATATGGCGGTTTTTATGGCTCATTTGCATAGTGCAAAAGTCATTTTAGGAACAGCAACGCCTTCTATAGAAACCTACGAAAATACTCGAAATGGCAAATATGGATTAGTCGAAATGAATGAACGATTTGGAGGCGTAAAAATGCCAATTATTAAAATCGTGGATATGAAGGATGAACTGCGAAAGAAAAAGATGAAATCGCATTTCACTTCTGTCTTATTAGATGAATTAAAAGGTGTTTTGAGTCGAGGCGAACAAGCTATTTTATTTAAAAATAGAAGGGGATACGCGCCTACGGTCAATTGTGAAACCTGTGGGTGGACCTCAGAATGTATTCAATGCGATGTCAGTCTAACCTACCACAAACACGCACACAATCTCCGTTGTCACTATTGTGGTCATCATACCAAAATGCCAACTGCTTGTCCTGCTTGTGGGAGTAATACGTTGAAAATTAAGGGATTTGGTACAGAAAAAATTGAAGATGAACTTAAAATATACTTACCCGAAGTTCGAGTAGGACGTATGGATTTTGATACTGTTCGCTCCAAAAATGCACATGCTAAAATCATCAATGACTTTGAAGAAAAGCGACTAGATGTATTGGTGGGTACGCAGATGGTCACAAAAGGATTAGACTTTGATAATGTTGGTTTAGTAGGGGTATTAAGTGCGGATCACCTCTTACATTTTCCTGATTTCAGAGCCACAGAACGAGCCTATCAACTCATGATACAAGTAAGCGGACGAGCAGGACGTAAGAAAAAACAAGGTACTGTGGTGATACAAGCTTTTGATACAGAACATCCTGTATTGGCCGAAGTCTTTGCGAATGACTTTGAAAATTTCTTTCGCCGTGAAATCCTAGAACGCAAAAGTTTCCTTTATCCGCCCTATTTCCGATTGATAAAGATTACCCTCAAACATAAAAAACTAGACTCCCTTAAAAAAGGCAGTCAATTTGTAGCTAAAATCCTAAAACGAGAACTTGGCGTAAAACGGGTATTAGGCCCTACCGAACCTGGTATCGCCCGAGTTCGCAGCTACTATTTGATGGATATTATGGTAAAATTGGAAAAAAATAGAACGGTATTGGATAAGGCAAAAAAGTTAATTGTAGAAAGTACCAATCAGTTAATGAGAGAGAAGGGAATGTCTAGCACGAAGGTGAATATTGATGTTGATCCGTACTAATAATATAGTTTATGAATTGATTTTTGCAACACCTTGTTGCAAAATTAATTTAGTGGAGAATAGGGGATTTTTAATCTAATCCATAACAACTCATATATGCAGTAGATACAGGTTGTAATTTTATTAAATCAGAATTTTGAGTAGGAATTGGTTAGTTTGGTTTTATTTAAATAATTAGATATGAGTTAAAGCTAAGCGTAATTTTAGATCGGTCGGTTTTTATTAAAAGAATTAACTTATACTTGTGGGCATAGCATCATAGGTTCTACCATTTAAAACCCTACCAGCTTTTTTCTTATTCTTCCCTCCCCATTGTTTAAAGAAAAAAGGAATATCTTGAGTTTGACATTGTTCCAGAATCTCTAACACCCACTCTTGACGCATAGGTCGAGGTCTATGGCCACTTTCTCCTCCAACGATAACCCAATCTATATCAGCTAAATTAAGGTTTGAGAGACGATCAATTAAAGGTTCTAAGGATAAGAATTTAATTTTAGCATTAGTTGCTCTAAGATGATCTATTCTATATTCGACTAAACTATTTTCTACAGATACCCCCATCCAAATATTATCTGTCCAGTTTAATTCAGAACTTAATTTCATTAATCGCTCACTTCGTTTAGTCAATACCTGAAAAATATGTTGAGGGTTATCATTCATAACCTCAAATACATTTTTGATAAAAGATAATGGTACATCCTTGTGAAATAAGTCGCTCATTGAATTAACAAAAACTACTTTAGGCTTTTTCCAAGTGTAAGGAATTTTAAGAGTTTCTGGATGTGTTCTTACAATCTTGAAACCTTGACTATACTTTTCTTGCCCCATTGCCTTCAGTCTACGAGTCATAATTTCTGCATAGCAGAACTTACAACCCGCAGAAACTTTCGTACAACCCGTAGTAGGATTCCATGTTAATTCAGTCCACTCAATTGATGAATTTGCCATAATTGTATTTAAATTTTACAAAACAGGTTGTTGATAATAATACACTTTTTTTATGATTTATATTATCTGTAAATCTTGCTGTAATCAATCCATCGTCATGCATTTTTCTTAATGTTTTCATGTAGTGACTACCACAAAACTTATGATTGGTGTGATCTAGTTCAAATAACTCCCGAGTGGACATTTCCAATCCCGCATACTTCTTTATTAAATGTTTAGATAAAGATTCAATATTTTCTTTAGAAGAATCAAATTTAAGTCCAGTTCCATACATTTGCTTTGCATCAAAAGTATAAGTGCCATCTTT
>CAYLSF010000471.1:0-5991 GCA_964385675.1 uncultured Saprospiraceae bacterium | reverse complement strand
AATACCTATCCGGCTACTACCAGGGTTTTCCTAAAAGGTGTTGTTCGTGCTAAACCCGGAGACGATAACGAAGTTACAAGCCAATAAACCGTAATACGTTAATCGTCAACCGTTGACCGTTCACCGTCAAAGCCAATGAGAACAGCAATAATAATATGGATAAATCTATGTATAATTTTTGCCTTACAAGGGCAAGATTATGAACTTTATTTGGCAAGTGGTAATCAAAAAGCAAAGCAAGGTGACTTTAAAGGGGCGATTCGAGATTATAATAAAGTCATAGAAGCTTATCCTGAAAAGGCAAATTTATATTTCAACAGAGGACTATTTAAAGATAATATTGGAGACCATGAAGGGGCTATTGAGGATTATACACGAGTGATTGAACTCGATCCAAATGACTCAGGGGCTTATCATAATCGAGGTAATAATCGAGCAAGGAAAGGAGAGTTTGAAAATGCAATTGCAGATTTTAGTCAAGCGATTGTACTAAAACCTCAAGAAGCTGTAAAATCCTATTATAATCGAGGGTTTTGTAAAGAGAAACTCAAACGCTATCAAGATGCCATTCAAGATTATAGTGAAGTCATCAATCTAAACCCAGCACACGCTAAAGCCTATTACAATCGAGGATTTTCAAAAGGACAACTGGATAATTATACAGGAGCTATTGCAGACTATTCTCGTTCCTTGATGTTAGAGCCTAATAATGCGAATGCTTATTTTAATAGGGCCAATGATAAGGTGAAATTACAGGAAATTGGTAGTGCGATTCAGGACTTTGATAAAGCATTAAGTTTGCGACCCAAAGATTATAAAATCTACTACAATAGAGGGCAAGCCAAAGAGCAACTAAAAGATTTTAAAGGAGCAATTGAGGATTATGCTAGGGTATTGGAGTTTAAAAAAGATCACCCCACCGCTCGACTAAGTCGTGGACGAGTATATGAAAAGTTAGGCGATTACTCAAAGGCAATTCAAGATTTAAATACAGCTTTAGATGATGCTGAAGATGTAACCGAAATCTTAATCTCTAGAGGAAATGCTTATTTCGGTTTAAATCAATATGAAACGGCTATTTCGGATTTTAATACGGTTATTAAAATCGCTCCTGATGACCCAATCGGCTATATCAACCGTGGAAATACTTATGCTCAAATGGGAGATGACAATAAAGCCATCGAAGACTACACCAAAGCCATTAAACTGCGTCCAACGTTGGCAATGGCATATATTAATCGAGCCAATTCTAAAAATTATTTAGGTAACTATGTTCAAGCCATTGATGATTTAGACATTGCTACACAACTTGCTCCCGAAGATGCCAATATTTACTTCAATCGAGGATTTGCTTACTTGAATTTGAAAGCCTATCAAGAGGCTGCTAATGATTTGACCAAGGCTATTAATCTGAATATCAATGATGAACGAGCCTTTAGAAACCGAGGATTAGCGTGGTATCATTTAGGTAAATATGAAAAAGCGATAGAGGATTATACCAAAACCATCGAACTAAATCCCAATAATATCAATGCTTATTACAGTCGAGGATATTGCTATAATTTTGTAGGGGATTTTAATCGAGCAGGATTAGATTTTAGTACTGTTATTCAATTGAATCCCGATAATGCAGGAGCTTATTTTCACAGGGGATATGCGTATCGTTCCATGAAAAAATACAATGCGGCTCTTAATGATTATAACAAGGTCATTAGTATGAAACCTGATGATGCGACAAGTTATTACAATAGAGGTATCGTAAAAGCAGAACTCACTCGACACGAACAAGCCATTAAAGATTTTGATAAAGCGATTGAGTTGAATCCAATTTTTGCAAAAGCTTATTTCAATCGAGGTAAATCGCATAAAGCCCTTAAAAATAATAAAACTGCCATCAAGGATTATAATCAAGCAATTACACTTGATCCAATGCAAGCCAAAGCCTATTACGAGCGAGGAATTTCTAAAAATCGACTTTCTGATAATATTGGGGCGATAGAGGATTATACCAAAGCCATTAAAATTGATCCTAAAGACGATGATGCCTATTATAACCGAGGATACTCCAAAGGTGTACTGGGTAAATATGGCAGAGCTATTGATGATTTTACAAAAGTCTTGGTCATTAATCCAAAGCGAGCAGATGCTTTTTACAGTCGAGGATATTTTAAAAATCGCTTAGGTCGCTACAATGATGCTATCAAAGATTATGATAGATCCATCGAACTCAATGCCGATAATGCTGATGTTTTTTACAATCGTGCATTTGCCAGACAGCAAGTACAAGATGACGTCGGAGCGATAGAGGATTATACCATCACCATTCGCTTAAATCCTAGAGACGCAAATGCCTACAACAATCGAGGTAATTCTAAAATTAATCTACAAGACTACAAAGGAGCGGTAAAAGACTATAATAAAGCCATCGAGTTTAACAATAAAGACATTAGTGCCTACAACAACCGAGGCATTGCCAAACTTAACCTACAAGACTACGAAGGGGCGATAGAAGACTATAATAAAGTCATCGAATCTAACCCGAACTTCGCTAAAGCCTACAACAACCGAGGTATCGCTCAATTCTATCTCGGTAATCGAAAAGCTGCTTATGAAGATTGGCAAATCGCTAAGCGATTAGGATTGAAGTCTGCGGATGATTTGTTGAGGAAGTATTATTATTAAATAATCTTCTCAATAAGTGCATAAGGAATAGGTTGAAGAACCTACGATTTATTAACAGAAATTTATGAAAACACCAATCTCCTATCGTAAAGAAATTCCCTTTTTTTGTACCAAAACAGCAAAAGACTTTCAGAAAGATGTCTATGAAAGTTATAATAATATGGTCATTAGACAATCAGCCCTTCACCTTGTGGATGAACTTTGGAATAAATATCCGATGCAAGGAGTTTTGGATTTTGCTATGGAGCATTACCCTAATCAGTCTGCACCTAATATTACAGAAATAGGTTGTGGTGTAGGTCGATGGATTGCTACCTTGGCTCAAATTTATCCGAAAGCTGTTTGCTGGGGCATTGACTATAGCTATCAAATGTTAAAACGAGCCAATGAATTTTGGGTACTAGGAAAAGATATTCCTCTGGACTTATCCAATAAAGGATTTGCTCAACCTTTACGCTTGAAAGGACATCAATTGACAAACTTAAACTTTGGACTAGCTAAGGCTGCTGACCTCCCTTTCGTAACATGTAGTCAAGATTTGGTTGTAAATAGTTTTTTGTTAGATCGATTGAATAATCCTTCAGAAGGGTTAGCTGAAATGTATCGAATATTACGACCAAATGGTAAATTAATCGTCGTCACACCTCTCAATTTTACTCGTGCTATGCATTGGGAAACCCTATATCCTCCAAATAGGTTACATAATGTATTAACCCAAATTGGTTTTCATATATTAGATTGGAAGGAAGAATTGATGGTTGAAGAACCTTTAGATTTTCGAGGCAATAAGATTATTTGGAAATGTTTGGGTTTTGTGGTGAGCAAAATCAAGTAATAGATATGGACAAGCGTATCTACTTCAAATTTAATTTTGTATCATCTTATATTATTTTAATAAAACCTGCCCTCACTTCAAACTATTTAAATATCCACTGAACTAAGTGTCTAAAACTTTATTAATAACTTCAATTATTTGTTAAACACTATACTAAAATGAGCTTTAAAGAATTTGATATAACTGATAGTCCAAATCCGGCTAATGTAAAACGAGCGAGTTTTATATATGAAGCACAATCCTTGTTTCAACCCATGAGATTACTAAGTCAATCTCTAAAATTAGCTAAGGCGAAAAAAGGAAATGGACAACGCATAATGCTACTTCCAGGACTAAAATCCAATGAATTAGCCATGTATCCTTTAAAAAAGTATTTATCAGCATTGGGATATGCACCTGAGGATTGGGGACTAGGGATAAACCATGGGTATGTTGAACAGTATAGGGATAAAATTGTCGCTAGACTTCAGAAAGAAGCTAATCAAAGTAAAATTACATTAATTGGATGGAGCTTAGGTGGAACCATTGCACGTGAAATTGCGAGAATACTTCCCGAAAAAATACAAAGTGTTGTCACTTACGGCAGTCCAGCTATTGGGGGACCGACTTATACCATAGGTGAATATTTTTGGGATAAAGAAGATACTAAACGTATAAAAGCTTTAATAGAAGAACAAGATAAGACAAATCCGATACAAGTCCCGATGAGTATCATTTTTACCAAGAAAGATAGTATTGTCTCATGGGCTGCTTGTTTAGATAAAAACTCTAAAAATGTAAAACACTATGAAGTTAATTCCACACATTTATCGTTGGGTATTGACCCCAGTGTTTGGCGTATAGTAACGGAACATTTAGAGAACTGTGCTACTAATTAATCAACTCACTTTTTGGTATAGAAAACATGGGTTTAGGAGAAATGATACGTTAGGAAGTTGTAGTATTATAGGGGTAATCAAATACTACATTATCTTCTTACTTTTATTGAATAGCTACTAATTTTATGCTTAATAGAGTTTTAAGCCAGACGTCTCAAAGGTGTCTGGCTTCTACTTTTCAAGTTATATCCCCAATGCCAAAGCTACTAAACCCACTACTAATGCAACTGCAAATCCAGCTAATGTGATAATAATGGCATCTCTCTTATTTTCTGCAAATAAAGGGAAAACTCCATCTCCACTTGTCGCTATTGAGGCTGCAATTAATGCTGCCATAGGGAAACCAGAAATTGTAACAAATGCAACAGCCACTGCAATCATACCACCGCAACCTGGTAACGCTCCAATAACGGCTGCTAAAATGACGACAACAAATGGAGAGGACTGCATAAACGCTTCAAATGTTTCTGGTCCTATTACCACATCAATAAGGAAATTAAATATAAATAATCCAATAAAAACATAGAAAACTACCATTGCAATATCAATAACAGCATTTAACAAAACGGAGCGGATATCGTCATCATCTTCACAATGACACAATTCATTTAAAATGAATCTATGTACTAAATAATAAATGATACTAATAATCGTGAATGCTACCGCTACCCAAAACGTTAAATCGGCAATAGCGTCAATTCCACTACCCCATAGTGCCATAATTGAACCTGGTGCTAAAAATATGGCTATTGCTAGAATAATATAGAATCCAATATTTTCAATAAAGTTACGAGCTAAAGGAAAATCGGCTAGTAGATTATTATTTTCTTCGGTTACTTTTTTTGATGTATTATTTGGGGTAATTGTAAGCCCAAATCCATCAACCACATACCCCATAATAACCCCCACAATAAACCCGACTATATTAACGATGACAAATGCTTCTAGATTTGCTGCCACACTTGCCTCCTCTGATGCCCCTAGTAATACAAATGAGCCTTCGCCTAAGGTAGTGATAAATGCTGCAAACAAACCGCCAAACGAAAGTTGATTATTTTTATACATGGAAGAAGCTACAATTGTCCCTCCACAGCCTGGAATGACACCTAACAAAGCACCAATTATCGGTTGTGTCCATTTAGGACCAATTTGAGCACTATTCCTAATTTTATCTCTTGAGGCAAAAGTAATTAAACCTACTACTATAATTGAAATAGATACATATCCACCAATAACACCAGCGGCTTCGAGGTTATCTAAAATAAATTCCCATAAATTGAAATCCATATTTTATATACTTTATTCGTAACTATTTACCATGTTGTACTCAGCGATAGGGTTTTAATCCTTCGCTGTAAAAAAGTAGGATTGGTAAATAGTTACCTTTATTCTTTATTATCAATTCACTACCATCTATTGTACTAACAATAAATAAATCTCGCAAAAGTACAACTTGTTTTACAATAAGTCATAAAACAAATATTCCCAATTGACGAGGAGTAGTTCAAACGCTTACTATTAGGCAATGGTCAATTAATGGTAATTATTTAGTAGAAGTTAGAGTCTGCCATCGGCAGATAGGGCAGAAAAATATTA
>CAYLSF010000470.1:0-5993 GCA_964385675.1 uncultured Saprospiraceae bacterium | reverse complement strand
ATCAAATATTGCAATTTAATTCTTAATTCTCGAATTTGGAATTTAATTACAACTATGGTCATCAACTAATAACGAAGTAACTGATAACTAATCACTCAACACTTCTATTCATCAACATATAATTTCCATCAACATCTAAATAAGTAGCATTTGGAAAAACATCGGAGAAAGTTGTTTTAAAAAATCCTTCGCTTAGCTGTCTATCTTTTTTAAAGTGAGCCAATCTATTGTAAAGGACTATACCTTTTGGGGAAAGGGAATCTTTAATGGATTGAAGAAAGGCTTCGGACTCAAATACTACAGGGATTTCATCATCAATAAAAATATCAACGATTATCATATCATATTCCTCCGTATTCACATCCATAAATACTTTGGCATCTGTACAGATAAATTCAATTGGAGAAGAAAGCTCATCTGCTACATATTTATTATAGAGGTAAATAATCTCTTCATCTATCTCAATAGCCGTATAACGATAATTTTTATTGAATTTCCGCTCTAACATATAGGGAATACTTCCTAACCCGAACCCTAAGATTAAAACATTTTGAATGTTTAACGCCTCTAAATCAATCCGTTGAAAAGAAAGTTTGTAGTTAGTGTAAAGGTCTGCATAGGAATAAATCGCATTTTGAGTCGTCAATTGATAACGTCCTTGACTCAATACGACGTGAAGGGCGTCGTTGTGTTCACTTGATGTACTTTCAATATGAAATTCAAAAAAATAGCTGAGCCATCTTTTCCAAAGCGGTTGTTTCATCGTACGCTTAATTACTTATATTTTCAACTTTACTTTTTGCGTTTGCTTATATCGACTTAAACTAAAATGAATCGTCAGTCCTGCAAAACTAAACCAATCTTTTGTCAATGGATTACCTCGACTTGAACCTGGCGTAGGATTCTCATCCAATAACGGATTACCATTTGTTCTATCTGAGAGGTTTGCAGCCATTAATCCATTATATTCTGTCAAAGTCTCTTTATCAACATAAATAGTGCTGACATCATCTAAATAATCTGTAAATGTTCGTCGCAGTCCAAATTCAAACCCAATTGTAATAAAAGGATTGATTTGCATTTTCACCCCAACCCCAAATGGAATAGCAGTTTGCAGCAACTTGTAACGATCTGGAAAGCCTTGTATGCCTTGCCCTTCTGTACCTAAAGGTTGAAGTTTTACCAATTGATTTTGATATTCCGTTTTTGGATTAAAGTGAAATATAGCCAGCCCTCCAAAAAAATAAGGAGCAATGATATAATCATTACTTTCAAAAAATATTCTAAATGGACTAAATTCTCCAATCAATTGAAATTCGCTTAATTTGGAATGAAAATTCAAGTTGCGATTTTGACGCTCCGAAGTATTGCTATTCGCATCAGAACCAGAGATTTTACCAAAATGTAAACCTGTCCTTAAGGCAACATATTTAGATATTTCATAGCGATATTGGACTCCTAATGCAAAATGCAGTTCAGAAATATCAGCATGATTTTCTGTTAATTCTCCACTATAGTAAGAAATACCTGAAAATAGTCCAATGTGTGATTGTTGAGCTTTTAGGGAAAGGAATAAACAAAATACCAATATTGTAGTAGTTAGCCCTTTCATATTGTTGGTTTTAGATACCACAAATATAACTTGTAGAATTGAAAATGGAGCATTGAAAATTTGAAAATGATAATTCTTAAAATCAAAACGCATTAAATCAATTTAATTTCCGCTCCTCAATTCCATTTGAAAAGACATCAACTCAAACTTATTGTATTTTGGTTTGTGTAAATTACAATTAATCAAAACATCAATAGGTCCTTCTTAGGATTGAGGATAAAAGTCATTAAAAATATTTTATCAAAATATCATTCAAATTATGAAAACAGCATTTATTACCGGAGCAAGTAGAGGCATTGGAAAAGCGATTGCGTTAAAACTAGCAAGTGAAGGTGCAAATATTGTCATAGCTGCAAAAACGGCAGAGCCACATCCAAAATTAGATGGGACAATTTTTACGGCAGCAGCAGAAATTGAAGCCGCAGGCGGAAAGGCTTTACCAATTGTCGTTGATGTGCGTTCAGAAGAGTTGGTGCAAGCAGCGGTAGAAAAAGCAGTTGATACTTTTGGCGGTATTGATATTTTGATAAATAATGCGAGTGCAATTAGTTTGACTCCAATTGAACTAACAAAAATGAAGCGATATGACCTTATGCATAGCGTTAATGTAAGAGGAACTTTTATGGTGTCTAAGTATTGTATTCCTTATTTAAAACAAGGGAATAATCCACATATTTTAACACTCTCTCCCCCATTAAATCTTGATCCAAAATGGTTTGGACGACATTTGGCTTATACGATGAGTAAGTACGGCATGAGTATGACGGTATTAGGGCAATCTCATGAGTTAAAGAGATTTGGTATTGCGGCTAATGCGCTTTGGCCTAGAACGGGAATCGCAACAGCAGCTATTAAATTTGCTTTAGGCGGCGATCAGATGATGCAAGCTTGTAGAACCGTTGATATTATGGCAGATGCGGCTAGTGTTATTTTAAACAGGGACAGTAAAACTTGTACAGGTAATTTCTTTATTGATGAAGCCGTATTGAGAGAAGAAGGTGTTTCAGACTTTACCAAATATGCTGTAAATCCAGATAAGAAATTAATGATTGATTTATTCTTGGATGAATAATCGTAATTTCGGATGTATGATTTCGGATTTCGGTTCGAAGTCATACCTCCAAAATAGAACTTAATCCTCATATTCTAATTTATCCCATTCCTTTAGTTTGATGTAATCTTTTTCATTGATATCCAATAAGTCTTGATGATGTTCTTTTAAATACAATTGGCGTTCGTCCTTTAATTTTTCAATTTCCTTCTCTAGTTCTTCCTCTTCCCATCTATCTGTTAATATATTAAGGCTAGGAATACCAAAAACAGCAATTCCATGAATAATAAGAGCTGCTCCCCATGGAAGTAAAGGAAACATAAACCAAAGTTTATGAGGACTTGTGGCTAAATTCATTAGCATAAAAAATACTGCCGTAACAACATAGATAATTAAATGCCAGTAAAATCCTTTTTTAGCATTTACTTTAGCTTTGGCTTTTTTGATGATTGCATCGTCTTCCATTATTTATAATTTTAGTATTAATCTACGCCCAAGATAAAACTTCGATATGATTATTTCGATAAATCGCTAGATTTATTATCAGTTTGAAACCACTTCAACTAAAACAAAAACATAAAGGGCTGTAAGATTCCATACAAAATAGCTCCCCCGAATAACATTCCGAAAAACGCTAACCATCGTGTCAGCGACTTATTATCACTATACCTACTTTCTCGCCATGCCTCAATACCTAGCCAAATAGCCACTGAACCCGCTACTGCAGCTAATAACCAATATAGGATAATCATTCCTGTGCTTACCGCTACTAATTCAGCTAATAAGACAAAGGTAAAAGCTCCTAAACCAGCTAAAATAGACAAAATAGCAATCCAAATTCCGTCTATATCTATGTCAATTTGTTGGATACTTTCCTTTTTTCCAGATTTTTTAGAACGCTTTGATTGTTTACGAAGCCGTTTTTCCAATTTCTTTTTCAGGCGTTTTTGCATAAATCGCTGAAACCAAGAGGACTTCTTCGTTTTTTGTTGTGTTATTTCCGTAGAAACGTTCGTTCCATACTCAATAGAGGCAGCTTGGATTTTGCCAACGATTCCAATAAAAAATATTAATAGCGTGATGAATAATGGTTGTATCTTCATTTCAATAGTTTAATTTTGTGATTAATGAGTATTTCAATAAAAATGTAACTCAAATTTATCAAAATATACAAATATGCTAACTCAAAATATCACAATTACGGTAACCGAGAAAATAGGAACAATTAGTGCCATCTTATTAGAACCTCAAAATGCGAAAGCATTAATGATTTTAAGTCATGGAGCAGGTGCAGGGATGAACCATACTTTTATGGAGCAATTAGCACAAGACTTAGCTACACATCAAATCGCTACTTTACGATTTCAATTCCCTTACATGGAGCAAGGTAAAAAACTACCAAGCTCTACCAAAAATGATTATAAAGCTATCAAATCGGCACTCAGAACAGCTATTGATTTGAATAAATCCTATCCCATTTATTTTGGTGGAAAATCGTATGGCGGACGAATGATGTCTCAGTTATTAGCTCAACAAAGCCTTCCCGTTGTAAAAGGCATCGTCTATTTTGGCTTTCCTTTACATGCCATCGGAAAACCAAAAATTCAACGGGCCATTCATTTAATTGATATTCCACAACCTATGCTATTTCTACAAGGTACGAGAGATGCTTTGGCAGATAAAATGCTTATGGAAATCGTAATTAGTGGTTTAGAAAATTCAATTTTAGCGTTTTTAGAAGGAGCAGATCACTCTTATAAAATGTTGAAAAAGACGGGCGTCTCACAAGCCTCAATGATTCGACAAGCAGCCCAAAAGGCAAATGAATGGATAAGTTCATTAGGTTGATAAACACTTATCTACATTTAATAACATTTGTATATTTACTCATCTTTCATGTTCAATATTAAGTATAAAACATCCTAGTTTAAAATGCTTTTTTTTAGAAAAAAACTACTAAAAAAAGCATTGATATTATTTTATATTCATTTGATAATCAATCAAAAGTCACCTTAACGTATTCTTGCACGTTTATTGTAGTAATTAAAAAAATAAACCTATATTGTATCAAACTTATAACCAGCAATGAATAGTCAGTATCCTGAAATCTCTAAAAAATACCAAGCATTACTCTTTCAGCGAACTCTAACTGAAGGGCGAAAATTTACGCTTGCTCTGATTGTTGTTGGTCTATTAATAATGACTACTGACTTCATCAATAATGTCTCTTTTTCTATTATCTTGATGAGGATCATTCCTGTGATTTTTCTATCAATATATACTATTCTCGCCTACACTATACTAAAAGATTATTTAGAGCAAGTTCCTATTATTTATGCTACAGTCGGTACGATAGCCTTTGCTTCTATGGCGGGGGTAAGTTGGTTTTTATTTCCAAATAAAGAACTCTATCCCTTTTTATATCAAAATTTTCCAGTTGGCTATACCTTAGTTATGGTTTGTGGTTGTATTTTTTCCTATGGTGCTAGTCGATATATAAAATATACTTATGCTACAATTGTTATTATTACCAATTTAGTCGTTATCCTTCTTCAAGTTAGAGAAATAAGATTTTTGGCCCTTATTAATATTATGATGTATTTTATGTATCGTTATTTAACGAATAGAGAACAACTACTCTATCAAAATTTTGAATCCATACAATTGCTAAAGATACAACAACAAGCCATTGAAAAGAGTAATAAAGAATTAGCTAGTGCCAATAAAAATTTAACCAATATCAATAGAGCATTATCACATGATCTTAAATCACCTTTAAGAAATGTAGGTAGCTTTACCCAACTCCTCCAACGAAAGCTGAAAAATAAAGATCAAGAGACAGATCAATACATGGGATATATATTAAGCGGGGTTCGGCACATGTATAAATTATTAGATGATATATTAAACCTTGCAAGGGTCTCTTCGGACAATTTAGCAGAACATACATGGCTTGATTTAAATGTTGTTTTTAATAAGTTTCTTCCTAGCTACCAAGCTCTTCTTAAGACCAATAAAGTTCAGATAGAAATAGGTGATTTACCAAAAGTTAAGGGTCAAGAAACTAGACTCATGCTTTTATTCCAAAATCTTATTGATAACGGAATTAAGTATAATCGCAATGAAGTAGCGATAATTAACATTTCAAATAAACCAACTCAAGCGTCAAATATTATTACTATCAAAGATAATGGAATTGGTATTGACCCTAAATTTCATGATAAGATATTTGAAATCTTTGAGCGATTACACAATGATAAAGAATTTAAAGGTACAGGTATAGGCTTAGCAACCTGTAAGGAGATTATGGAGCAATTTAATGGTAAGATT
>CAYLSF010000469.1:0-5996 GCA_964385675.1 uncultured Saprospiraceae bacterium | reverse complement strand
ATTAAAAGAACGACTTTAGTGGGGTTATTTATTTATTTCTCATCACTAATTATTCAGCTTTAATGGAATCTACCTTCATCGTATATTTTTGATTTAAACTATCCAATTGACTTTGTAAGTAATTGACAAGATCCAGCTTTTGTTGTAAGGTGTTGATTTGACTATCTTTCTGTGCGATTGTTTCATTTAAAACAGAAATGGAATCTTCTAATATAAGTTGCTTTTCTGTATCAATAATTAAGGGTTTATCTTCTTCTATAGATTCAGTTTCAGTAGTCATATCAGTAGATTCTTTTGAATCTAAAAAATCGAGATTGACAATCTTTTTCCAATCAACCGGCTGCTGTCCATTAATGTAATAACTGGCTACAAATGAAAGTGGTACAATAATTAAAAGTGCGATTAAAAAACGGGCAAATGCCGTCATTCTAACTTTTGCCATGTTAAATTTTATATAAAGTGAAGTTTTAGTTTACTAATATCAAATATTCTAAAACTTGAAATTTGTTTTTCCAAAATTCTTAAAAAATCTTTATAATTCCTTTTTATTTAGATTAATTTCCCTTTATATTGGATACTTGCGAATTTGAAGGATATAAATAATTCGGTTTTTCAAGTTTAAAGACAATATTTTTATTTTACTATCAGTTTGGATTTGATTAGATATTAAAGACAACACAAAAAATTAGAAGCATCATGATTACAAACGTAATAAAATACACATTATTTGCTTGTTTATTGGTTTCATTCTTAACGGTTTCTGCTCAAAAAACAGAGTATGGATTAGCATCTTATTACAATGATAATTTTCAAGATAGCAAAACAGCAAACGGAGAATTTTATGATAAAAATAAATTAACGGCAGCCCATAGAACCCTGCCATTTAACACAACCCTTAGAGTAACAAGATTGGATAATGGAAAAGCGGTAACGGTTCGAGTAAATGATAGAGGACCTTTCCGTCAAGGGCATGTAGTTGATTTATCTAGAAAGGCTGCTGCAGAATTAGGCATCATAACTTTAGGTAAGGCTAGAGTTAAAATAGAGGTGGTGAAAAAAGGAAGTGGTAAAGAAGTCAAAACAGTAGCTAAAGCGAAAGAAACAACTAAAAAGGCATTAAAGGATAGTGAAAATACAGCTAAAGGTGAAACCAAAAGAGTTGTTCCAAAATCATATAGTCAAACTACTAAGAAAAGTGGAACAGCGAAGGGAGTAAGCCGTACATCCGCTCCTCAAAATGGATTATTTAAGGTAGAAGCTATGGCACATGATAAAGCAGGATATGGTGTGCAAGTTGGAAGTTTTACGGATTTTAAACTCTTAGTGAGTGAGTCCGCAAAATTAAGAAAAAGAGGATTTAAAAATGTTTTAGTATCCGTGGAAGGTGCAAAATATAAATTGATATTAGGTCCATTTGAAGATACTAAAAAGGCACAGGCGTATAAAAAGAACTTAAAGCGTAAATATAAAATAAATGGCTTTATGGTGAATTTAGCTACGTTGAACCATTAAGCATTTAAATTTTAATTTTTTATTGAATAGCCACAAATATGTAGAATCCAATTCTTGTATTTGTGGCTTTACATATTAACGATGAATATTTTAATTATCAATGGCCCAAATTTAAATTTATTAGGTAAACGGCAGCCGGAAATCTATGGGACACAGACTTTTCAAGATTATTTTGTTACCCTTAAAGACAAGTATCAATCCAAATCCAATTTAAATTTAGAATATTTTCAATCTAACCATGAAGGTGAATTAATTGATAAATTACATGAAGTAGGGTTTTCTTATGATGGCATAATTGTCAATTTTGGAGCTTATACCCATACTTCTATTGCGTTGATGGATGCTATTTCAGGAATTAATACTCCTGTGGTAGAAGTACATATTTCCAATATTCACGCGAGAGAATCTTTTCGCCATGTATCTTACACCGCTAAAAGTGCTGTCGGATGTATCGCAGGGTTGGGGTTGAAGGGGTATGAATTAGCTTTGTTGTATTTATTAAACGATTAAACGTGACGGGTTTTTAAAACCCATCACGTTTGTATAATTTCCCCATACAAATCAAATTCCTGAGCATCAATAATTTTAACCATTGCGAAATCACCAATTCGAGCATAATTCGTCTTGGCATCTACTAATACTTCATTGTCAACCTCTGGTGAATCAGCCTCTGTTCGCCCCACAAAATAATCTCCCTCTTTCCTATCAAATAGTACTTTATACGTCTGACCAACTTTGGCTGCATTTTTTGCCCAAGAGATTTCTTGCTGAATCGCCATAATTTTATTAGCTCTTTCGGCTTTTATCTCTTGTGGAATGTCATTTTCTAAGTTATACGCCCGAGTATCTTCTTCGTGAGAATACATAAATACCCCTAATCGCTCAAACTGCATTTCTCGTACAAAATCACATAATTCCTCAAATTCTTCTTCCGTTTCACCAGGGAATCCAACTAGCATTGTCGTACGAACTGCAATATTCGGTACAAGACGCCTAGCATCTTGAATGAGTTTTGTTTGCTCCGCTCTTGTAATTTGACGCCTCATTCTTTCTAAGACTGTATCACTAGCGTGTTGTAGGGGAATATCTAAATAGTTGCAAACTGCCTCATTACGATTCATGGCATCAAATATTTCCATCGGAAATTTAGACGGGTAAGCATAATGTAATCGAATCCATTCAATACCTTCTACAGCAGAAAGTACATCTAACAGTTCGGGTAATTGTCTTTTTTTGTAAATGTCTAATCCATAATAAGTCAACTCTTGAGCAATAAGCATCAATTCTTTAACGCCTCGCTTTGCCAAATTCTTAGCTTCTTGTACTAGTTCTTCTATCGGTCTAGAAATATGTTTCCCTCGCATTAATGGAATAGCACAAAAAGAACACGTTCGATTGCAACCTTCCGATATTTTAAGGTAAGCATAATGAGGTGGAGTAGTAGTTAATCGCTCTCCAATTAAATCATGCTGATAATCTGCATTCATTTTTTCCAAAAGAGCAGGAAGTTCTAATGTCCCAAAAAACGCATCAACCTCAGGTATTTCTTGTTTTAAGTCATCTTTGTATCGTTCTGATAAGCATCCTGTTACATATAACTTATCAATTTCGCCCATACCTTTTGCTTCTGCATAATAAAGTATAGTATCTACAGATTCTTCTTTTGCTCTATCAATAAATCCACAGGTATTTACCACTACAATATTTGCTGCCTCCTCACTATCATGACGCACCTCGTAATCATTGGCTTTGAGCTGAGTGATTATATTCTCAGAGTCCACCAAATTTTTGGAACATCCTAAAGTAATCACATTAACCTTATCTCGCTTAATCGTTTTCGTTTTCAAAATCTTGTAATTTTAAAATTTTTGCAAAGGTAGGAAAAAAAGATGTTTGAGTTATCTTTGTGCATATTATGAAGGAGGATTAATTTAGAATTAGGTAATTCCCTTTTTAGAGGTCTAGCATGTTTTATTTATGTTAATTCTAATTTAACCTAAAAACTTCTAGAACTGACTTAACGTTGAAATTTTTTATCATCATAAAAACATAGATAATTGACACAACTTGAATCTCAACTGGAGCAATTGAAAGACCAAGTAATCGGTATGATGCAAACCGTTCGTACTCAAATGGTAAAATCGAGAAAAGCTTTTATCAAAATGGATAAGGATTTGGCTCGTGAAATCATCCATTATGAAGATAGAGTGAATGCGATGGAATTGAGTATTGATCAAGAATGCGAGAAAATATTTGCTTTATATAAGCCTGTTGCCGTTGATTTGAGGTTTGTATTGGCGGTATTAAAGGCAAATACGCAGTTAGAGAGAATTGGAGATCATGCAAAAGCAATAGCGGTATATACTATTGAATTAGATAAGTCTTATGAAAATAAATTGCTTAAAGATTTGAGAATCAATGAAATGTATGAAACGGTTATTTCTATGCTAGATGATGCCATTCACGCATTTAATTTTGAAAATACGAAATTGGCAAGATGGATTTTTGGTAAAGATGCGATTTTAAACGAAATAGAAGATGCCTCTTATGAAGTGATTAGTCGATATATGGCGAAACATCCTAAAAGAGCTCCTAAATATTTGAAGCTTTTCTCTACCGTTAAAAAGCTAGAAAGAGTAGGGGATTTGGTGAAAAATATTGCCGAAGAAACCGTTTTTTATACCGAAGCCAAAGTGTTGAAACACCGTAAAAAAGGCACTAAATAATACTAGAAATTGGTGATTTGTCAATATACCTACCTTGACAAATCACCAAACCTTATATTACCCCAAAGTCCATTTATCTTTATAAGATTGAATCAAGTTTTCGGCTGTTAAATTATCTTTAGTAATTACGTTCTCTTTATCTGTATTTTTTATGAAAACAGTACTAGATGGATAGGCAAATTGAATATCCAAAATACGAGCTAATTCCAAAATAGCCATTAATAAATCTTGCCTAGTTTGCAATTCCTCATGCCAACTTCCAACAGTTAAATGTGTTTGTATCAATACGTTTAAAGCAGAATTAGTCAAATTATTGAAAAATACAGTTTGCCCTTCTTTTCGAGTGTGAGGATGAATGGCTAATAAATTTCTGATGCCTTGAATGAATGTCTCTAATTGTTGAGGTGTTGTTTGGTATGTTATACTTAATTCCATTTTAAATCGTCGGTAAATGCGCATTCCTATATTATTTACCACCATATTCGCTAACATTCCATTGGGAACGGTGGTTAACGAGTTTTCATATGTACGAATACGGGTAGAACGAAAACCAACCTCTTCGACAACACCTGATACAGAACTTGTACTGATAGCATCTCCTATCTGAAAAGGTCTATCAATAAATATCATAATGGAACCAATAAGGTTTTTAACGGTATCTTGTGCTGCGAGGGCTAAGGCTAAACCACCAATAGAAATACCCGCAATTAATGCCGTAACATTGACTTCTAGTAAACTTAAAATTTGAATGATACCACCAATTACAAAAATGGTATAAAGTGTTCTTTTTATAATAGGTAATAGCTGATCATCAAGCGTATTTGCTGTTTTTTCAGTGATAGAATTAAGGTATAATATACCTAAGTCTGTTGCTCTTAAAAATAAATTGACCAATAAAACAATACGAGCAATCTTTAACCCTATAACGATAGCAGCAGATGTATCAATAGGAAGTTGGAGTATCGGCAAGAGTCGCATAACTAACCAAAGCACAACAAGCATGCTGGCGGTGTGGATAATTCGTTCTAATAAATTGGTGTCCTTTATGTATGCATTAAAGTCTGATTGATTTAAAAATCGCAGTCCATAATGAATAAGAAGATTGAAAAACTTATAGGTTAAAAAGATAAATATCAATAAGAGTAAGAAGCCAAAGTATTGCCATAGTTGTAGTCCTAGTATACTATATTGACCAAATTTGGGAAATAATTTTACTAAAGCATCGCTTCCAAAAGGATATACTTCTTTATGTAGTTTTGGAATAGCATTTATGGTTTCTTGAGCATAAAACCACTGATTCCCTATTTTTTCAACATATACTTCTGGCAACTCGTTTGGGAATAATACAAAAATAGAGCGTTTGGAAAGACTATCTTGATACATCGAGTCTTTGGGAATTTGACTCAACTGTACCCTTAATCCTTTGCCATCTAAAACCTGTTTTAATTCAATAGCGAGTTGTTTAGCATTTTTATCTTTTATTGTTTTTGCTGATTTAGTAGGCTCAAATGATGTTGGTTGTAGATAGTGAAGGTGTACAAAAATGGTATTATGAGGAGAATGCAAGGTCGTTTTAGGAGGATCATCATCCCCAAATAGTTGAATGGTAATACAACAGATAAGAACAGTGAAAAGTGATTTTATCCAAGGTGTTTGAGTATAGTCTTGCATAGATATTTTATAAATTTTCTAAAATCAAATAATTTAAATATATTGAATTAAGTTAATATACTGGCTTTAGTGAAAAATATTATTGTG
>CAYLSF010000468.1:0-5998 GCA_964385675.1 uncultured Saprospiraceae bacterium | reverse complement strand
TATTTGTTTGAAAATCAACCCCTTATTTTAGTAAAAGTTTTAATCGATAACTTTCGGATCATTTATGATGTAACGACTAAATTTGATTTTATTATATCAAAATGTATTGTCTTGACGTTATTTTGAATAGCGTTACAGCTCAACAAATTTGTTTTTTAATTTAAATAATGAACATGAATAGTATTATTCGTTTTACTTTTGTCACTTTATGGATGCTGAGCCTAAGTTATGGAGGTTTTGCTCAGCCATCTACCACGATTAAATCAGATAATATGACATCACTTGATACATTTAGTTATGCTTTAGGAGCAATTATGTACAATGACACCAAAAAATCTAAACTGAATATTGGTGCAGCAGGTTTATTTAAAGCCTTAAAAGATGTGAAAGCAGGAACTGCAACGAGTACACCGAATCAAGCACAGCAGATTATGCGGTTGAGAAACAAGGTAGATTCTACGGAGGTAGATTATGCTTTTGGGATTTTATGGTCAGGCGTAGTGAAAAAAATTGGGGCTTCTGAAAGGTTAAACTTTGGAGATTGCCAAAAGGGTTATGAAGATGCCAAAAAGAATGTGTCAAAAATGAGCTTAGAGGCTTGTAACACTTTAGTCAATGAGCATGTGATGGAGCATCAGAAAAAAGTGATGGCAGAACGCTTGGAATCTAATAAAGCATTCTTAAAGGCGAATCGTAAGAAAGATGGTGTTATTGTAACAGAAAGTGGTTTACAGTACAAAGTCTTAATGGAAGGAAAGGGAGGAGTGCAACCCTCTCGTTCGGATGAAGTAAAAGTACACTACGAAGGGAAATTATTAGATGGTACGGTGTTCGATAGTTCATTAAAAAGAGGTCAGCCAACTACATTTGGCGTTGGTCAAGTGATTGCGGGTTGGACAGAAGGTTTACAATTGATGCGTACAGGAGCGACCTATCAATTTTTTATTCCAGCAGAATTAGCGTATGGTGCTAGAGGCGTTCCTCAAGCGAATATTCCGCCTCATGCTATTTTGATTTTTACAGTGGAGTTACTGGATGTACTTTAGTCGTTAATTGATAAGTTAGAAAAACTTAAAATTCCGCCACAGATTTGCACAGATTACACGAATTTTTTTTTGTTAAGAAATTAGTGCAATTAGTGTAAATCTGTGGCTTTCCTCTTCAAGAGCTATTGATATTAAAACACACACTTTCAACAGCATTGATATTAAAACACACACTTTCAACAGCCTCACTTTTTTGCTTTCAACCTCATCCTATTTTACTGATTACCATAAAGTAATAAGGTTTAATTTTGAACAAATGCAACAAAGTTGCGTTTTAGAATTATTCACTTATGCAACATTGTTGCATAAGTGAACATAGCTAATTTTTTACCTTTTAAATTTTAAGAAAAATGATAACGGAACAACAAGTTTTAGATGCTCAAAGTGAATGGGGAGCAGGTGTTGTAAAAATCGGTTCACTAAAGGACAGTAGAGCGGAATGTGAGGCTTATGCTAACGAATTTCTTAGTAAACTTTATGCTTATGGTTTGGGCACGGTGATATTTAAACCAACAAAATGTGAGATAGAACAATTTAGACCAACGCAGGCAGAAGCATTATCTTACTTCATCGCTGGAGAGGATCGTGCTTGTAAAGAAGATAAAGGTTTTGCCATAAACCCCTGGACAAAAGTAAGATTCGAAAACGCAGGATTTATTTTAGAGGAAAGTCGTGCGATAGCAATGGGGAACTATTTCTTTACGGATTTAGATGGTAATGAAGCAAAAGTTGAATTTACATTTGGTTATAAATTGGTAGATGGTGCATTAAGAATTGATTTACATCATTCATCATTCCCTTACACACATCCTGCGGCTTAATGTATAAACACTTATTTTTTATTTGCCCTACAGATTATATTGAGCCTGCTATCAATGAATCATTCAAACATAAGAATTATTTTTATTCATCATTGGGTAATTCTATGATTTTTGATTTCGATACAACTTATGTAATAGAGCATTTAATTAAGCAACATGGTATAAAAGAAGTTTCTTTTGTATTGTCTGATGATAACATAATTATATCTGATGCTATAGGGGAGCAGAATTTTTTTGATATAAAAGGATTACATCATTTTCATAATGAAATAATAAGGCAGAAGAAAATTTCATCTGTGTCCTGGCAGAAAGGTAATGACCGGTATCTAATGCTTTCCTGTTTTTTGAATCAAAAAATAGATGAGTTGCAGATTAAATTAGAAGGTTTACTTACAGAGCCAATAAAAATAAGTGGAAAAATATATAACCGAAAAGAGCAGATTTTTACGGGTATATATTTTTATTTAATCCGTAGTGAAAACCTTAATTTAAATTAAAAATATTACGGTTAAGTATATGAATAAGAGACTTTAGGATATGTTCCCAAAGTCTCTTATTTATTTAGAAAAACGTCATTAAACGGTTTCTTTAATCCCAATACTTTCCAATAATTCCTTCAACCAATTATTCAATTGTTTATACCAATCTAAATGCGGAGACATTTTATGACAGGATAGACACTGTGTTTCTTCATGTTGATAATGACAACTCGGACAGCGAGCTGCTGTATCAAAGGTATTCCATACATGACCACAATGGCAATGCCATGTATCTTCTGGTGCAGGTTCCCAACTGCATTTTGGACATTCTATTTGTAAATCCATGGTTTCATTGTTCTATTGTCTCATGGCTTCATTGCTTTATTGAACCGTGAAACAATGAAGCCATGAACCGTGAAATTTAACTTCTTTCCTCCCAAATTTGACATAAGTGAATAATCGTATCTACTGCCTTGTGCATATCTTGAATAGATACCCATTCATGTTTGGAATGAAAAGCATGTTCGCCTGCAAAAATATTAGGACAAGGTAAACCCATGTAGGAAAGGCGAGAACCATCCGTTCCGCCTCTAATACTTGACTTAATCGGTGTTAACCCGGCACGACGAATCGCTTCTTCTGCATAAGCAACGACTTGAGGATGTTTATCCAATACTTGCTTGAAGTTTCTATATTGTTTGGTGACTTTAAACTCGGCTCTTGAGTTTGGATAATTTACTAATACCTCATTCATAATGTTCTGCAAAATAGCTTCATGTTTGACGAGATTTTCGTCATCAAAGTCACGGATAATAAAACGTAATGTCGCTTTTTCTGTGATGCCCTCTATTTGTACAGGATGAATAAATCCTTGCTTCTTTTCTGTAGTTTCTGGTGAGAGCTGGTTTTTAGGTAATCTAGCGATGATATCGGACGCTATTTTTACGGCACTTTCTAATTTTCCTAAAGCAAAACCAGGGTGAGCAGATACGCCATAAATCGTAATCGTTACACCATCCGCAGAGAAGGTTTCATCTTCTAAAGAGCCTACATCTGCACCATCCATCGTATAACCAAAATCAGCTCCTAATTTTTCTAAATTAACTTTATCGACCCCTCTTCCAATTTCTTCATCAGGAGTAAAGAGAATTTTAATAGTACCATGTTTTACTTCTGGATGCGTCATAAAAAAATGAGCTGCATCCATGATTTCTGCTACGCCCGATTTATTATCAGCACCTAGTAACGTCATACCACTAGCCGTAATAATATCATTTCCAATTTGATTAGCTAAAGCCGCATAATCTTTTTGACGGATGATTTGTGTATTGTCATCGGGTAATACAATATCAGTACCATCGTAATCACGATGGATAATTGGTTTTACATCTTTACCACTAGAGTCAGGCGAAGTATCCATGTGTGAGCAAAAGCAAATAGTAGGTACTTTCTTATCCGTATTGCTAGGAATAGTTGCATACACATAACAGTATTTATCCAAATGAGCATCTGCTATGCCCATTGCTTTGAGTTCTTTTACCAATATTTTACCCAAATCGAACTGTTTAGCCGTAGAAGGGTGAGTTGTTGAATGTGGATCGGATTGTGTATCTACGGTTACATATTTTAAAAAGCGTTCTGTAACCGTATAGTTATAATTGCTCATAGGCGTATTAAATTTTCTTTAAGCAAAACTTGAATGAATTATTAGTTTATTAATAATCAATCAAATGTCGTATTAAACTAATGTAAAATTGATATTTTTTATAGGACTATCTAAATAAAAAATAGAGCTTTACTATAAAAGATTGAATAAAAATCCGTAATTCGTTGGTGGATTGAATTATATAGCTAGTACAAAGGTAAATACTACCTAAAAATATTTTAAATTATGTCAAAGTTTAATGTTCGTCTGGAAGTGATGAATACCATCGAACCCCAGGTTGATTTCTTTATGGAAAAATACTTAGTCCCAGTTGATAAAATATGGCAACCTTCTGATTACTTACCAGACCCAGAATCAGAGGAGTTTATTGACGAAATTAAGGAGATAAGAGGGGTAGCAAAAGAAATGCCTTATGATTTTTGGATTGTATTGATAGGAGATATGGTTACAGAGGAGGCATTACCTACCTATGAGTCATGGTTGATGGATGTAGAGGGAGTGGATCAAGTTGAGGAAAATGGCTGGGCAAAATGGGTAAGACACTGGACTGCTGAAGAGAATAGGCATGGTGATGTACTGAATAAATATTTATACCTATCAGGGAGGGTAAACATGAGGGCAGTAGAAAAAACAATTCAGCATTTGATTAAAGATGGATATGATATTGGAACGGGTAGAGATCCTTATAAGAATTTTGTTTATACGAGCTTTCAAGAGTTAGCCACCAATATTTCGCACAAGCGAGTCGGTAAGTTGGCAAAAGAAAAAGGGAATCGATTATTATCTTCTATGTGCAAAATTATTGCAGGAGATGAAATGCGTCATTACTTGGCGTATCAAGAGTTTGTTAAAACCATCTTTAAATATGATCCAAGCGAAATGATGTTGGCATTTTATTATATGATGAAGAAAAAAATCGTTATGCCTGCACATTATTTGAGAGAGTCGGGGGATGCAATAGGGGAGGCTTACATAGATTTTTCTAATGCGGCCCAACGTTTAGGCGTTTACACAGGTCGAGATTATATCGCTATTATGGAGCGATTAATCAAAAATTGGGATATTGGAAATATGACGGGCTTGACACCAGAGGCAGAAAAAGCAAGAGATAAATTGATGGCATTGCCTGGTAGAATGTCAAGATTAATAGATAGAATTCGTGTTCCACAAGAAAGTATTCCTTTTAGTTGGGTACATGCAAATGGAATGTAAAAATTAGATACTGATAAACGTAGAATCAAAGCTTATAGTGAATAAACCTATTCATTATAAGCTTTTTCTATTTATAGGTAACTATTGAATTATAGTGAGAATTACTTTATTTCTGACAACCAAAACGGAAACTCTTCTACCAGTTTCCAGTCTTCAACCTTTCCTTTGGTTTGCATCAACCGAATACTTGAAAATTGTGCTTTTTTAAGGAGCTTAGTGTTGAGTTGTTTGGCTAATTTGGGTTTACATTTTTGGGCGAGTTCAGCATATAATAAGCTCAGGTGAGGTCTAAATGGATAGTCAACCGTTTTGAATATATCTTTTGTTTCTTTTTGCAATTGAATTAACTTATCTACAGGATGTGCTTTCATATACAAAGAGCGATAAAAATCATTCTCATAAGCTATATTAGAAAATGACACATTAAATGGCTTGGTTAGCGCCGCTAATACGCTCAATTCGTAAAAAGTTTGGTCTAAAATAGGAGTATCCATGCCACTCAAAAGGGTAATGTGTGGTTCAAAAATTGGGGCTGCTAAGGGTTTGCTTAGTTTATATATAATGTCTTGATAGGTTTTTGATGCAACCTCATTTGGCATCAACCATAGGCTATACATTTGTTATGTTCTTTTATCGAAATATGAATAATGAATTAGTTAAGGATATAAATGGTGATATACTTAATATAGTTTGATTGATTTCTACTTATTTTCATCAATAGGTCATAAATAAGCATAATTGAAATTTTGAAATTATTTTTTGATTATACGATTC
>CAYLSF010000467.1:0-6000 GCA_964385675.1 uncultured Saprospiraceae bacterium | reverse complement strand
ATGTCACCTTTGTTCACTCCGAATGTCACCTTTGTTCACTCCGAATGTCACCTTTGTTCACTCCGAATGTCACCTTTGTTCACTCCGAATGTCACCTTTGTTCACTCCGAATGTCACCTTTCTTCACTCCGAATGTCACCTTTCTTCACCTCAAAATAAAAACGTCACCTTTGTTCACTCAAAAGTCACCTCTGTTCAGTCCTGATTATCACATCTTTGTATCAATAGTTAAGAATAAAAACAATCAAGCTACAAATATGAAAAAGACATTCTTGTTAATCGGTTTTTTATTAGGAATAAACTATATCACACAAGCACAAAACACACATACCGTATGTACATCAGGTTGTGGCTTTACAACTATTCAGGAAGCGATTGATGACGCAGGAACGGCAAGTGGAGATACGATTAGTATATTGTCTAATCTCTTTGAAAATAATATCAATGTTACTAAAAGTGTGGTATTCAAGGGACAAGGACAGGGAATGACTTCGATTGGGACAAATGGGGATGATGGTATATTTATAGTATCCTCAGGATTAAGTGTGACATTTAAAGAAATGACAATAGTCAACGGAGATGCAGATAATAATTATGGAAACAGTAGTTTACAATATGGAGGTGGTATCTATTTAGATATGGATGCTTCGTCTAATATCATTATTGACAAAGTGACTATAGATGATTGTGAAGCAACGTATGGTGGTGGCGGATTGTATCTAAGAGGTAGTAATGGAAATCTTCAAATAACGGATTGTATTTTTAGTAATAATGACGCTTCTTTCTTTTATGGCGGAGCGATACGTGACAATGCTTCTAATACAACTATTGCTATTACAAACTGTACTTTTTTTGGTAACTCCTCCAGTAATGCAGGTGGTGCGATTTATGGTTTCGGTTCAATCACGTTAAATAACTGTACATTTTATAATAATACATCGGGTAATAGAGGAGGTGCCGTTCGCTTAACGGATGCGACATTCAATGATTGTATTTTTTATAATAATACAGCTGTCTTTTATGGTGGAGCTATAGAAGGAAGTAACCTTAGCATTGATAGAAGTAGTATATATAATAATCAAGCCAATAAATATGGCGGAGGAGCAAGTGTTACTTCAAGTACATTTACCAACTGTACTTTATATGGTAATCAATCGGGAAAAGATGTGAACGATACCATTACGGAAGGTGGAGCGATTTACGCATTAACACAATTGGATTTAATCAATTGTACTATTGTCAATAACTCCATAGATGACGGAGCAGGAAGTAGAAATGGTGGAGGTGTTTTTATCAATGCTTCTACGACTTTGAATATTACGAATACAATTATTGCCAACAATAGTACTGCTTCTACAGGTACAGGAAATGATTTGTATGTAGATGCCATAGCAACAGTAAATCCAACAACTAATTTAGTAGAAGATTGTGCAGGAAATTGTCCAACTTTTGCTTATTCGAGTGATAATAATATTGCTACTTCTCCAACAACTTGCGGTGGACAAGCTTATTTTGAAATTGATGGTTCAGAATCACAGAATAATGGAACAACTTCCGGTGGTAATATTCCGAGTGTAGATATTTGTAATAATAGTTTTTCAAATGACATTGGTTCGCATAGTGATGGATGTGGAACGATAGTGTATGTAAATGTAACTGCCACTGGCTTAAATGATGGTACAAGTTGGACAAATGCTTTCAATAGTTTACAGTCAGCATTAGATATTGCTTGTGAAAATGTACCAATTTGGGTAGCCGCAGGTACTTACAAGCCAACTCAAGAGAGCGACGGTACAACCGATGACACAAGAGCCTATACTTTTTATATTAATAGAGATAACCTAAAAATCTATGGTGGTTTTGCAGGAACAGAAACTGAACTTGCTCAAAGAAACGCTACTTCTAATATTACAATATTGAGCGGTGATATTGGTATAGCAAGCAATAATTCGGACAATGTTTTCCATGTTGTTTATATAGATGGACGTTCCAATTCTATTACTAATAATACGATTTTAGATGGTTTTACCATTACGAATGGAAATGCTAATGGAACAGGTGCAGACATTGACGGTGGTGGAATTTATATCAATGGCGATGGCTCGGGTTTAACGACAAATCCAATTGTTTCCAATTGTATTTTTACAAATAATAATGCCTCATGGACCGGTGGAGCAGGATTTTTCTATACTGCAAATGGTACGGTAAGTCCAATTTTTAATAATTGTATTTTCAAAAATAATACAGCCGTTTTAGGTGGTGCAATAACGATTTTGACAAGTGGTACGAGTAGTTCTGCTTTTAATAATTGCCTTTTCCACGATAATTCGGTAACAAATGCAGGCGGTGCAATTTTCCATAGTGCCGACAATTCTACACACAATCCGACTTATACGAATTGTACATTTTCTCAAAATTCAGCAACCGTAACAGGTGGTGTTATCTTTGATAGAGCATTAAATGCAACAGGACAAACGACGATGACCAACTGTATTTTTTGGTCAAATGGCAATATCCCTTTTTCAGAAGAAGGCGGTACAACTACTGATTTTGTGATAAATTATTCTATCTACGATGATGCGACAATTGACGGAACAGTCACTTTACCATCACACATTACAGGAGCGAATAATTTGGACGCTGATCCAATTTTTACAGATGCAGCAAGTGATGATTTTACACTTAATCAAAACTCTCCTGCGGTAGATGCTGGTGACGGAACAGATGGAAGCTCTGTAAATAACTCATCGGTTGACTTAGCGAATAATATTCGATTTAATGGTAAAATTGATTTAGGAGCTTATGAGAATACATCTGTTTTACCTGTTGAGTTACTCTATTTTTACGCAGAAAAAGCAGAAAATGGCGTTCGCTTAGATTGGCAGACAGCTACAGAAATTAATAATTCTCATTTCGATGTAGAATGGTCAACTAATGGGATTGAGTTTGAAAAAATCGGAGAAGTCGAAGGAAATGGAACGACTACGGAAGTTCAGTTTTATGATTTCTTACATAAAAGACCTGTCAATGGTATTAATTACTATCGCTTACGCCAAGTGGATTTTGATGGGAAGTTTGAATATACAGACATTATTCAAGTAACATTTAAACAATCAGAAAACTTCACATTCAATATTTATCCAAATCCAGCAGTCCATTATTTGAAAATCGAAAGTGATCCCGATAGCTATCGGGATAGTGGCGAAATGCTTCAGATTTTCAATATCAATGGTCAATTGGTAAAAGAATTTCAATACCAATCACCAATCACTAATCTACCAATTACTGAACTACTAAGCGGTATTTACTTTATAAAAGTAGGTGAACAAGTTAAAAAAATAGTTATTCAGAAGTAATTAATAAGGTATCGAATATTTTAAAATATTCGATACCTTATTTCCCTTCCTTCTTAAAAGCAGTAGGACTTTTACCCACCAATTCCTTGAATCGAGTATTAAAAGTAGATTTTGAGTTAAAACCAGCCATTTGGCTAATGGTTTCTAAAGTATAAAAATCGTTTTCTTTATCTAACAATAAAGCTTTTGCATATTCTATTCGATATTGATTGATAAAATAGAAGAAGTTCATGTTGTAATGCTCGTTTATCAAGTAGGAAAAGACATGGCGTGATATTTTTAGAGATTTTGCCAATTCAGGCATTCTGATTTTAGGGTTTAAAAAAGGCTGTTCTTCTGTCATATAAGTTTCTATTTGAGCGATGTAAACTGATTTTTCATCTTTTGAAATGGAAATATTAGAACTGCTATTTTCTGTTTTAGTAGCTTTAGAAGATATAGAGGTTTTGCCAACAGCTTTTTCTTGAACACTTTTAGATTCTGATTTTTTAGGAATAGGAAGCCTTTGACTGTACAGTGTTTTTTGTCGGAAAGAGAAATAGGCTAAAGTACAGCAAGTGAACAGCATGGTTATTGTAGATGGAAAAGTACTTAGTTCTATACCGTTCTTTAACATCATATAGTTACCAATACCACCTATTATTGGCATTCCAATCAAAATATAAATCATCCATTTCAGCCAGTCAAGGGTTAAAAAAATGTTAGTCTCTGCATATTGATTTTGATATTTGTTTTGATTTAACCAAACTAGCCTAAGAATCTGATAGCCGTAGAATAACGATACACTAATCGTAGCAATCATAAAAGCTATCAAGAAATAACATTTTGTCTCATCTTTCATCATGTTAATGGGCAATTCAAACCCAATAATTCCATTAATGATATAAAATACAAAAAAAGGAATAGTATGTACAGAACGTGTCAGATGAGTAGAAGTATTCGGCTTCACTAAATCAAACGTATAAAAATACAAGGCTGGAAATAACAACAATAATGGAGCAGGATTCAAAATCCAAGAATTATAAGGCAGCACATCATATCTAGCAGAACTCAGCAAACCATTTATCACAGGACCAGAAAATACCACGAAAGCTAAAATCAACCACCGATTTTTCTTCCAATCTATTGTTGCTAAATAGGCAATACTGAACAAACACATCAAAACTACACCAAATTCGAGGGAAACCAGTAGCGTAAAAGAAGTTGCTTTCATACAAGTAGTAGTTGTTTCATTTTGTGTAAAAAATAGTCGAAATGAAGGTACAATGTAGAAAAGTTGTTAGGAAAGATTTTCTGCGAAACTAATGAAGAATACATCAATATTTACTGTAAAATAGCCATTTTTTGCCCAAGATTATAAAGTTGAACATGATTTTATCATTTCATACACCTAAATCAGCCAACTTTATCACCTCGTACAGACCCGCCTTTGATTTTCTTGACTAGCCAATTTTTTCGTCGCTACTTGCAGTCATATTTAAAAACGAATATCAAAATCATTCAAAACTAATAGCTATGTATTTACAAAATATCGAACAAGAAGTCAACTTTGAACAACTAATGAATAATGAAACTATCATCATAGATAGCAGAACAAATCAAGAACAACAACTCCATCCAATACAAGGTATCATAACTATACCTTACACACAGTTCAATGCCAAAGACTACTCAACCTATTCCAATAAAAACATTGGTATCATTGACTTTGGCTCGCCATTGGCAGAAGCCATTGCCAATCAACTTTTAGAAAATGACTTTACTGAGGTTTTTATTATAGAAGCTTAAGCTTGAAAAGAATCATTTAAAATTCAAAATTCATCATTCAAAATTAAATCATCATGAACTTAATGACCAACATTATATGTCCTATATCTTTTGAAAGAATTGATAGCAATGTCAGCCGTTTATCCATCTTTACCTTAGTCGTACTCATGGCTATTTTTTTAATCACAGGAAATCCACTTTGGTTAGCCTTTGTAGTTTTAGATTATTCATTTCGAGCAACAGGAAATGGACAATACAGTATCCTGACCATTATCTACCAACGCCTAGTAAAAACACTCAATATCCAACCAAAAATGATTGACAAAGCACAAAAAACATTTGCAGCGCGTCTAGGTTGGTTGTGTTCAGCAGCAGGTTTGGTGCTGATAATAATGGGCTTTTCGACGGCAGCGGTAATAGTAACCGTTATGCTTGCGGTGCTTTCTACTTTGGATAGCGTCGGTAACTTATGCGTTGGCTGCTTAATTTACAACTACTTGGTTTATCCTTTTTTCAATAAGTAAGGTCAGTTACGAGTTACCCGTTCCTATTCGGAAGTATTCAAAATTTATCATTCAATACCGATAGCTATCGGTATCAAAATTGTCAAATAATGCAAACCACTATCCATTCACCAATTTCAAAAAAGGAAACACAAGAAATTCAACTACACCCAAACCAATTGAAAGTTGGTGCAAACCGTTTGTTATTGTTTTTTATCATGATAATACTGCCCGTGCTTTTATCAGCAGCACTATTTTATGGTGAATTACAATGGAATATTACAAATAGCTTGCTAGGAGTTTTAGTAGTTATGCTGGTGATGATAGGTTGGTATAAAAGTATTCTCCAACAGCAGCAGGCGCATTCTGACATA
>CAYLSF010000466.1:0-6011 GCA_964385675.1 uncultured Saprospiraceae bacterium | reverse complement strand
ATCAAAGAATTTCCGAAGTGTTGGATAAAATTGAGCGGACATCAAGGGTTGATTGAGCTTTAATCGACTGACTACACTAATCTGTGTATCTTTTTCTTCTACTAAAAACTCAAATGAACCTGCATTGGAAGGTAAACTAATTCTTGCTAACTCTGGAAGTGTTTCCACCACATATCCTTCTGGTATAGATAATTTCATCATATAATACTCTTCCATTTTATAGACCAAGTCCACAGGCGCATTTCGTTCTTCTGCTTTAAAATGATTTTCTTTAAATTCCGTCATCCACACTGGATTGAAGTAAATCAAGTCTCCTACGGCTTCTGCAAATGAGGAAGATTCTACTTCAAAGTTTAGCATTAATCGTTTGCTTTTATCTTCAAAGTCTTTAATATCCAAATTAGTCACTTCTAAATCTTCTTGATCTTCTCCAAATTCCTCTTTGATGTATGTTGTCTTATCCGCTGCCATTTCTTGTATTTTCGCTCTGGCATAGTAGCCTGCATATCCCTCTAACCCCATAGTCACTTTCCCAGAAACAGTACCGTCGGCTTCTAATTGAAAGGTCGGAACAATAATCGTTTTACCTTTCATTTTTGGAATCTTAATCCACTCCCCTTCTGGTTCGCTCAATTGCCAACCTCCTGTAACCAAATCCTCATAATCCAATAAATTATAGGGGCGGTTTGGATGAATAGCATCTAAAAAATAAGATTTGCCCTCAATTTCTGCTTTAAGGATGACATGATTGAATTGGTATAAGAAGGCTAAGTTTTGATTTGCTCTTCCATGTTCTTTTGTACTTATCAATATAGGATAGGCTGTAATATTTGCTCTTTTAAGTAATGCCAATAAGAGTAGATTAATTTCCGCACTATTCCCTACTTGTTCTTTATAGACTTTATTTAGATTCTGCACATTTGGTTCATAATCGTACAGTCCATTCCAGTCAACGTGCTGAGCAATATGATTATAGAGTTGAATCATTTTTTCTTTGGGTGCAGCAGTTCCATCTATGAGTTCTTTGTTGGCTTTATAAGCTGTTTTTGAAAAACCTTTTGAATTAAAGCATTTTCCATTTCCTTTTAAATATTGTTCCGTTAATTCATTCCAAGAGGTAATAAACTTAGCATCTTCAAAAAGTGCATAGTGTGCAATAAACATTCGTAAACCTATCTGATAATCTTCTATATTACCGATATAATTTTCAGCTTTTAAAGCAGGTATATTTCTCATAGCATAGTGATACTTTATGCCTGATACTCCATTTTTTAGTTTATATCGTCCTTCTTCATTTATAGCTAATTGAATATTATGTTGATTAAAATAATATTGATATTGAAGATAGTCTGGTAATAATAGTTTTACTTCAGACCATTTTACAGGAACAGACCATTGAAAATCATGGTAGATGATAAAAGGATAAGAATCACTTCTATAATATTCATACTCTATGACCGAACCCACTTTAAGATTGGGAAATGTAAACGTCTTAACCTTATCTTTCTTATTTAATTTCTCTTCAAAGATATCGTCTTTTGTAATTTCAGTTTTGACAATTTTTCCATTTTCCAAATTTGCCGTTACTGCTCGTATTTTACCTACACGAGATTCCGTTCGTTTAGAATAAGGTAAGTTTATTGTAGCTAAATCAAATGCCGAGGGGTTCAAAATTTTGATTCTCACATGTCGATAGTAAGTCATTCCTGTGGACTTATCCCATCTCGGCTCCCCTTCAATTTCATGATAATCGTGTAAAACAACAGCAGCAGCGTTGGAGTCTGCATCATATATCATCATTTTGAGTTCTGCTTCCGATATATCTCCAAACGTAAAATTATCTTGAGCATTTAGGAAAGTTAAAGTGAAACATAAGGCTAAGACTACAACTACAATTTTTTTCATCTGGATTTAGTATTGAGTTTAGAAATTCATTAATAAATATTGAGTCGAATAAATTCGACTTTGGTACATTAAGGTGCTTTTTTAAGCACAATTTGCTCATTTTGCTTCTCTGCTACCATATCAAAAAACTGTTTGAGATATGGATAAAATTCAGCAGAAAAATCGGGTTGATTAATTTTTAACCGACTAATTACTGTAATCTCTTTATTAATCCCTTCTTGCACTAAGAAGCTATACCAACCACTTTTTTCTGGTAAACTAATCTTTGTTGATTTAGGTAAGGATTCAACGGCATAACCTTGTGGAATTTTCAATTTTAAAATATAATGTTCTTCCAAGTTATAGGCAAAATTAACGGCCGTCAATCGCTTTTCTTCCACAAATGGATTGGCTTTAAACTCCGTCATCCAAACAGGATTGAAGTAAATTAAGTCTCCTGCTACATCTGCAAAATCACCATTTTCTATCTCAAAAGAAAATTTCAATCGTTTATTTTTATCCTCTAGATTAATGACATTCACCTTTCCTATTTCAGCACCATCTAGGAGTTCTTCATATGTCTTTTGAAAATAGTCATTACTCTTCTCTTGATTCTCTTTTATTTCTTTTCGAGTTAAATAGCCCTCAAAGCCATCCAACACAAAATCCACTTTTCCTGTAATTGTACCTTCCTTATCTAATTCAAAAGTAGGCATAATAATATTCTTACTATCATGGTATGATATATCAATCCATTTTCCTTCGGGTTCACTCAATTCCCAGCCTATTGGTACTAAGGCTTGATAATCCAATAAATTATAAGGACGCTCACCATCTATAGCATCTAAAAAATAGGTTTTATTATCTACAATAGCTTTCACAATCACATGATTAAACTGATGCATAATCGGTAGGGAAGGGTTTACTCGCCCTTGTTCACGAGTCACTAATAGAACAGGATACGCTTTGATACCCGCTTCTTTTAGAAGTTTTAGTAAAATCAAATTAATATCCGCACTTGTTCCTTCTCCCGTTTTATACTTCTTGCTCAGGTTCTTTTGAGATGGACTACTTTCATAATATCCATTCCATTTCATGGATTTGCTAATATTTTCATACAAGCCAACCATCTTTTCTTTAAGTGTTAAAGTGGATTTAATCAGTTTTTTATTATCTCTAATGGCTCGTTTATAATATTTATTTCTTCCAAAAAAATCTTTATTAACATGCAAATATTGTCGGGTCATTTCTTCCCAATTTTGTGTGTTTGAGTCTTGAAACATCCATACCACCGCCCGATAATTTTCCATATTATCCGTATAGGGTTCATCTTCTAAACCGGGTAAGTTTTTCATAGAAAAATAATAAATCATGCCCGTTTTAGTATCTCCCTCTTTGAGTTCCGCTTTACTTTTATGCTCAAATGGCAGTTCCGTTTGGTTAAAATCAAATTTATACTCTAAATGATTGGGTATGATAACTACTACTTCTGATTTACGAACAGGTATTCCCTGCTGAAAAACATGAGAAATCGAAAAAGACTGGAAAGTCTCTGTATTGTATTCATATTCTATAATAGAGCCTACTTTTAGGTTTGGAAAAGTAAATTTCCGTATATAAAGTCCTTCTCGTACATTCTCATCAAAATAGTCTTCTTCTGGTACAAGTGTTTTCACAGTATCTCCATTTTCATAATTAATCGTTTGAGCCCTTAGCCCATTGATTAAATGCATATATTCTAAGGAAAACGGAATAGATATAGACGCTAAATCAAAGGCAGATGGTTTTAATATCTTAATTTGAATATGCCTAAACTTTTTCACCGTGTACATGAAAATACTTCGCTTTACTACTATTTTTTCATAGTCGTGTAATACAACTGCAGTAGCATTTGAATCTGCATTATACACTATCATTTTGAGATCAGCTTCCGATACTTCTCCAAAAGGAATTGGAGCTTGTGACCATGTGATGGCACAGTATATAAATTGAAAGACAAACAATAAAATAGGTTTTTTCATCTGGATTTACTTTACAATCGTGAGACAATCGATTGATTTAAATGGAGTCAACAGATGACTTAAAGTCACCTGTTGACTAATCTAAACTATACAACACTAAGGATTTTTCTTAAAGACCAATTGCGTTTGTTGCTTCTCTGCTACGATGTCAAAAAACTCTCTGAGGTATGGGTAAAACTCTGGAGAAAAGACCGATTTATTGATTTTCAAACGACTTGTCACCCCTATTCTACCATCTGGATTTTTAGAAATAGCAAAAGTATAAGACCCTGCCTTATTTGGTAATGCGACGTTGGTAGGCTTAGGTAATTCATCTAGGGTATAGCCTACTGGAGTTTTTAGTTTCAACATATATGTTTCATCTATCTTATAGCCAATATCTACAGGGAAAGTACGAGTTTCCGTGTTAAAGGGATTCTCTTTAAAATCTGTCATGCAAACAGGGGTAAAATAAATAAACTCATCCGTAGCCTCTGCCATAGACGACGATTCCATATTAAAACTTACTACCAATCGCTTATCCTTTTTTTCTTTATTTTTAAATTCTAGCTCTGTTACTTCAATATCGTCTAAAGCGGCTTTATAGGTTTCATTAATGTATTTATCTTCATCTTCTTTCAACTCCAGACGTGTACCCAAAGCAGATAAACCACTTTCCAAAATCATCATTTTACCTGAGACGGTGCCATCCGAAGCTAATTCCCACTCTGGCATAATATTCACTTTTGCACGAAGAATAGGTAATGGCGTCCAAGCTCCTCGTACATCGCCTACTTCCCATCCTTCTACATTCATATCTGCAAAACTCAAGAGATTATACGGTCGATCAGCATTAATCGCATCTAAGAAATAAATCTTACCTCCAACTCCTGCTTTTACGATAGCATGATTAAATTGATAGCTAAAGGGAATTAAAGACATCGTTCTACCATGTCTTCTAGTACTAATTAGCACAGGATTAGCATCAATACCCGCTTCTCGAAGTAAGGCAACCAATAACAAATTGATTTCAGCACTTGACCCCTCTCCTTTTTTTACAATCTTATTCAAATCTTTTTCATAAGGTCTTCTTGTGTAATATTCATCCCATTTGACGGCATCGGTTACATATTCATACAACGCAATCATCTTTTCTTTTGGTGATTTATCTCCATCAATTAAAGCTTGATTGGCTTTATATGCCAATTTGTAGTTGGAGCGTTTATTATAATATTCGCCATAATTTTTCACATACGTATAATTCAAATCGCCCCAAGTCGAAATAAACGTTTGATGTAATGAGCTGGAGGAAGCATATTTTGCTAAGTGCATTCTTATCGCTGCCCGATAGTCACGCATTGTTGTGATATAAGGCTCTGATTTTAAAGCGGGTACATCTTGCATAGCAAAATGGTATTTGAAAGCAGGTTCACTAGCACCACCCCCAAAATTGATGGAAGCTCTCGTTTTTGAATTAATCGCTAATGGCAGTTTAGTATCATTAAAATCATAGCGATATTCAAAAGAACTAGGTAAAGTAGCAGAAAATTCAGACCATCTCACGGGTATGCCTCTTTGAAAATAATGGTCTGCTACAATGTAAAAACGTTCATCATTAAATTGATATTTATACTCTAAGATTGAACCTTCTTTCACATTAGGAAAAGTAAACTTTTTAATTTTTCGATACTTCGTCTCCTTTTCAATAAAAATATCCTTTTTGGGAATCGCCGTTTTGACTGCTTTTCCGTTCACAAAATTAATCGTATGCGCCTTTAGAGAAGTAACCGTTTGCCCTAGTCGGTCTCGATACGGTATTTCAATATTAGCAACATCAAATCCTGCTTTTTTCAAGACCTTAATGCGGATATGTTTAAAATAGGTTAATCGAACTCCACCAGATGCGGATAGTTTTGCAATGGTTTTATCCATTAAAACTACAGCATTGGCAGAAGAATCTTTAGGATATACCGTCATAGTCAAATCTTCTTTACCAATTTTCCCAAATTTGACCTTACCTTGTCCATAAGCGAAAGAAACGATACAACAAAGGGCTAATAAGATTATTACATTTTTCATATTTAAATGGTTTAAGTTGTAGTTGTTACTTAGTTAAGACATTCATGT
>CAYLSF010000465.1:0-6016 GCA_964385675.1 uncultured Saprospiraceae bacterium | reverse complement strand
TAAAGGAGAATGGCATAAGGTTATAGCATTTTTATATAAGAACAAAAGAACCCAGCTTTACAAAGTGGTTATCGAAAAATAGATACGGCTTCTGCTTATCAAAATGAAGAAGGTGTAGGTATTGGTATCAAAGAAAGCGGAATTCCAAGAAATGAAATCTTTTTGACTACAAAGGTTTGGAATAGTGAACAAGGTTATGAGCAAACTTTAGTTGCGTTTGAGCAAAGTTTAAGTCGGTTACAGACTGATTATATAGACCTCTATCTTATCCATTGGCCTGTAAAAAATAAATATATAGCCACGTATAAAGCAATGGAGCAGCTATATATGGAAGGTAAGGTTAAGGCTATTGGAGTGTGTAATTTTAGTATTGAGCAGTTGGAAAATTTGATGAAACACACTGAAATAGTTCCAGCAGTTAATCAAGTTGAAATGCATCCTCATCTGAGTCAAAATGAACTATTAGCTTTTTCAAAACAGTATAACATTCAGCTTGAAGCTTGGCGACCCATTATGATGGGGGAGGTTTTGAAGATTTCTGAATTAGTAACGATTGGACAAGCATACAATAAAACAGCGGTTCAAATTGTGCTACGTTGGTTAATTCAACGAGGTGTATCTGTAATTCCAAAGTCTGTTACTCCTAAAAGAATTGCTCAAAATTTTGAGCTATTTGATTTTGAGTTAACAAATGCTCACATGAATAGTATTGAAACCCTGAATCAAAACAGAAGATTAGGAGAGGACTTATCTCATGTAGAGTAGTTTTAGATAATAATTCATTAGGGAAGACAAATTCAAAATATAAAGATGACAGAAGATAAATTTTGGGAACTGATTGGAAAAGTGTCTCAAATGCCAATTGAGCAAATTCAAGTGCTTGGACATGATGAATTACAAAATGAAATAATCAAAAATTACTTTAAAGAAAAAGGTAAAGACGCTCTTAAACAGTTTCATGATATTTTATGCCAAAAAATAAGGGCATTGTACTTGCCAAAAATTGGTGAGTTATTTTTAATGACCGTTTACGATGTAAGTAAAATAATAGATAAAGACTTTAGGTATATTTCGACTGATGGATTTATAGATTTTAGAGCATGGATTATAAGTCTAGGAAAAGAGCATTATGAAACGTTTCTAAATTTTAAATCAGAAAAAGAATTATACAAATTTGATATGGATGTAAATACAGCCTATAGAGAAGATCTCGTTTATTTGGCTGGAACATTTGCAGAGGAAGAATTTGGAGAAGAAATTAGTTTAGATTATTATTTAGATAATGATGCAGAAAAATTATACTCAAAAATGAATTGGGATAATTTGAATGAAAAATACCCGAATTTATTTCAACTATATCAAGATAGGTTTAAAAATCGGTTTAATTGATAAACAATAAATAAAGTCTGAGCCAATAATTTGCATTTTCAAGAGGTTATTCTAATACTAGAAAATCTTTCTAACATACATTAAAACTCAATTCACCATGAACCATTATTTTATGCTTTGGATAGCCTTGATGGGATTATCCGTATCAGCTTTTGCTCAGAAAAAAATTAATGCCGACCAAGAACTTCAAGCTTTAATAGGAAAAAAAGCGAATATTGGAGTAGGTGCTGCTTATGCGGTCAATGGAGAAATCAAATGGGCAAATTCCGCAGGTCATGCCTGTCAAGAATCAGAAATGCCCTTCACAACGACAACACTAACGAGAATAGCATCCATCACCAAAAGTATGACAGCAGTTGCGATTATGCAATTGGTCGAAAAAGAATTAATTGAATTGGACGTACCTCTTCAAACCTATCTATCCAACTTTCCTAAAAAAGAAAAGGGAGATATTACTATTCGGCAGTTGTTATCACATACTTCAGGTGTTTCTCAATATCACAATGACAAAGAAGTTGAGAATACTAAATATTTTGAATCACTGGAAGCCGCAATGAAAGTCTTTGAAGATAGACCCTTGTTATTTAAACCTGGTTCTAAGTATTTTTATACAACTTATGGTTATGTAATTTTGGGTCGAGTGATAGAAGTTGTGACTAATAGTAATTATGCGGATTATATGCAAAAGAACATCTTTGATGTAGCTAAAATGAATAATACGGGTGTGGAAGATGCTAATAAAAGTTATGAAAATAAATCTTGTTTGTATCATAAGAGAAAGAGGCGAGCAAAGAAAGGTAAGCAAAACGATTTAAGCAATCGAATACCTGGTGGTGGTTTTTATAGTACGGTAGAAGATGTTTTAAAATTTGGAAATGCACTGCTAGAAGGGAAATTTATAAAAGATTCTACCTTACAAATCATGTGTCAACAACAAGATGTCGTTTACGATGGAAATGAATACGGCTTAGGTTGGTTTTTTTATGGTACGCCACCACATCAAAATGTAGTCATTGGACACGGTGGAGGACAAACAGGCTGTACCAGTCAATTAATGATTATACCTAAAAGTAAAACTGTTGTCGTTGTATTATCAAATACTTCTCGTACTTATCCTGCGATTGCTACTTTTGCTTCAAAATTGATTCAATTATCGGAGTCTGAGGCAAAGGAATAGAAGATACTTTGGATATATGATTAAGCTACACTTATTCATTTATAATACAAAAGGATGAAAACGCATATTGGTTTTCATCCTTTTTTAAATCAAAACTCCTTTTAATTCTACTCAAAAACAATCTTTGCAGGAGCATTATGCCAACCTTCCAATAATTGTAAATAACGATTATTAACTTGTGGACGCTTTACTTTTAGCGTTGGTGTCAACATACCATTTTCAACAGAAAAGGCTTCTTTGGCAACAACAATCGTAGAGATTTTCTTGTAACTCGCCAATTCTTTATTGGCGTCGCCTAAGCTAGATTCTAAACTCTGAATCAATTCTGCTTTATCTTTGGCTTGACCAATTTCAGAAGGGAAAATAATCAATAGCGGCTGTGGCATACCCAAACCAACTAAACACAATTGTTCGATATCCTTATTGTTCGCAAACTTGAACTCAATTGGAGACGGAACAATATATTTACCCTTAGCCGTTTTGAATGTATCTTTCACACGTCCTGTCAAATACAAGTAACCATCTTCATCCAAACGACCTTGATCGCCTGTGTGCAACCAACCATCTCGTATAACATCGGCTGTCTTTTCAGGGGATTTGTAGTAACCATCCATCACATAGGAAGCACGCATACAAACTTCGTCAGTCCCTTCTTCTATTTTCAATTCTACGCCAGGTTGAGGTTTACCAACTGAACCCGGTTTATTATCAAAAGCATCTAAGAAGGTACAAGCCGCACAGTTTTCCGTCATACCATAACCCTCCGAAATTGGAATACCGATTTTCATAAACCAATCTTTCAATTCTTGAGAGATAGCCGCAGCACCCGAAATATTCATATTAGAGAATCTTAAACCCAGTGCATCTTGCAATTTCTTTTTGATAACCCCATTGATAATCGGAATTTTCAAGAGTAAATTTAGTCGACTTTGTGGCATTTTGGATAAGATACCCAATTGGAATTTTTTCCAAATACGAGGTACTGCAAAAAACATCGTTGGCTTAGTCTCGGATAGGTTTTTGGCAAATGAGTCCAATGTTTCCGCAAAAGAGATAACACCACCATAAGACAAACAAGCCCCTTCTATCACGACTCGTTCCGCAATGTGATTCAAAGGTAAGAAGGACATAAAGCGATTATTCCCTTTTAAGTCAAACTTCAATATATTTTCGTCTCGTGTTGCTTCTAGTAATTCTGCCTGTGCTTTATGTGGCAGCATCACACCCTTAGGTGTACCCGTAGTTCCCGAAGTAAAAATAATAGTCCAAAGGCTATTGACATCAGGATAGGTAACTTTTTCTAACGGCTTATTGTTGTTAAGCAATTCATTCCAATCCGTACCCCTATCAATTTTTGCTTGCCCATCATACTCATACATCTTAATACAAGGCATATCAGACGGAATCCCTGTTTTCATATCTTCCCATACAGGCGTATCTATTTTACCTATCATCAATAAGTCCACATCCCCTAAGTCGAGTACTTGATTGATTTGTTTGCCCGTCAAGGTAGCAAAGAATGGGACAGAAATATAGCCTGCCATGGCAATTGCAAGGTCAGCAATCACCCATTCTCTACAGTTTTTTGATACCAAACCAACATGTGCATTTTCTTTCAAGCCCATACCTTTAAGCCCAGCAGCTAATTTACGTACCATTTGACCGGTTTCTCCCCAAGAGTAAACCTCCCACTTATCTCCGAAAGGTTGACGTAAGAAGGGAGCGTTAGGTGTACTTTTTTCTCGTTCACAAAATAATTGTACAGCACTTTTTAATTTCATAATTACGGTTTTTTATAGATTGACCTTTTGATTCTAACTTATAAGCAAATCCTGCTTACAATATTGGAGAATAATTTGAATACTAGAAACAATAATACGAGTATTTCACTATTTTTTTATCATTTAAATTACATAAATTTATCAATTTTCCTTATCGCTTAAAAGGTTGTAAACAATCAGAGCTTTCATTTTGAAATTTATCCCTTTTAATAAAAGAAAGATACTAAAAATGGATTTTAAACCAGTATTATTTAAATTCAATCAATGATACTCTGTCGAGAGAAGTTACTCTAATATTATTTGAGAGAATGCTCTAAAATATGAAAATGTTACCCGACGTCAAGTCAAACGAGTGATGGATGATCTCCCTTCAACCCACCAAATAATATGCTTGTAGCTATAAAATTTAGCCTTTTCATCTGACGTTTGCAACGTCATTAGATTGGATTTTAAGGCTTTAAAATGTGACTGCTGAATGGTCTTATCTTCTGCTTTTAGAAGTTTTAAAAATATCGAGAAGCAATTAAACTCTACGGTGAGTTCTGCTTTTTGTGCTTTCAGTTTTCTGCGGTAAGACCGAACTAAGGACACGACTAAATCGTCATTTTCTAATTCATAGTGTAGAATTAAAGAAAGTAACATCGCTTGTATTCTTGTATTACTATGTAGTCCTTTTTGTGGATGATATAGCAATTTATCAATCCATTCGAGTGCCGCTTGATATTGATGAGCATATAAATAAACATGAGCCAAACTCACATATAAAAACATATCCTCAGAAGCGTGATCGCTGTTTTCGATTTTATCTATATCTTCTTTTACTTTTTGGGCTAACTCCAATGCAGCATCAACTTGCTTGTTTTCTAACATTTGGGCGATTTGAAGGCGATAATAGTTTTGTAACATATAACCTTCCACCGTTTTTTTAGTTGGGAAATCATGTTTTGTGGGTAGTCTATATAATTCATTGAGTAAATCCTCTGTTCCTTCTTCTCCTAAAATCTGCTTTAACTCAATCGTTTTAGATAAGGCATGAATGTAATGACTCGGAAACTCTACAATCGTTTTGGGATAGGTTTGATGTAAGGCGATAATATTCTGCCATGCTTCTCTTTCTTTCGTCGTATCTCCGGTCAATTGATAATATTTACAATGAATATCCCAAAAGTTTCCTTTTGACTTAAACGTAATCGCTTGACTTGGATCTTGCAAAAGGGGATGCTTGATGAGTTCGTGTAATGGTTCTAATTCCTCTGCTGTTGCCTTACCTCCTAATTTTTCAAAGTGATTTTCAAAATCTAACATCAGCCGCATATATAGCAGATGATTTTTTTGATATTCGATTGCTTTTAACTCTTCTTTATAACCTTCATCTATGTAATGCCGAACGGCGTCTATATCTCCTTTTCTTCTATTGATAATTAAATTCACGTGTTCTAAAAAGACCACTTGATCATATTGGTCATGTTCCCAACAGATTTTGAGGGCCTTACGGATCATCTTTTGAGCCGCATCATATAGGCGTTTTTTGGTCAAAATTAAACTATAATCGACCATTGCATTGACCTGCCGACGTGTTCCCACTTCACTATGAAAAGTTCGTAAGCTTTTTAATATGTTTTTCTTTAAATAATTTTTGAAAGTAGGTAATTGCTTGGGTACAGAAGTA
>CAYLSF010000464.1:0-6025 GCA_964385675.1 uncultured Saprospiraceae bacterium | reverse complement strand
TGGCTACATTGCTTTATGGTTTCATGGCTACCCTGATAATAGTTTGAGAATCAAAAATTATCAAAACTACTCTTAATTTAGTTGATTATTTTTTATCGCTTTTTTGTCGTTCTTCTCGCTCTTTTTCCTGTCGTTCAACCGTTGCGATAATATGGCGACCTACACGAGTAGTTTCATCAATTTCTGTTACATACGCTGTACAGCCACCAAAACCCACTAAACGAGTTCTATTTTTTGGTGCAACCGTATCTTCTAAAATTTCATGCTTTTTCTTAGCCATGTTTAAATATTTAGTTGATTAAATAATAATTCAATTTATGAATATTGGTTAATTTGGAAAAGGACACATTTTTAGGTAAAAAAAACGATGAGTGAAAATGTATTCTTTTTTTATAATTAGTATATATTTTCACTCATGCCTCAAACGTAGTATTATCAACGAAATTTGCCCAAAAACGAACTAAAAAAATTAAATAATTGCTGTCAATTTAAACAGTTTTTTTATGTCGTTTTTATGGATTGTCTGTCGTTGTTTTATTGACAAATAATTGCTTTCGTTAATCTTATACAAATAGGTCTTTTCGTTCCTATCGAGGTCAATGTCAAAATATTGCCGTAAAATTCTAAGGACGGTTCTTTGAGTGCTTTTTTCGTTCCTATCGAGCGACTTTATAAAACCAATATCACGTCCTAATTTTGTCTTAGTTTTTCGTAATTTTTGGATTCTATCTAATATTTCAGATGTGGTTAAATAGTCACCATCGAAAGCCGTTAAAGCCTTTTCATAATCACGTTGGTAGGATAAATCATTGGTGTTTAATCGTATTTCTGACAGGAACAAATTTATTAATCGTTTCCACTTCATAGAACTATCAAAACGTAAGGCATAGAGCAAACTTTCATTTTGTGAAAATCCTATTTCCTGTAATGCTTCTACTCTATTTTGTGCATTGGTTTCAAAGGAATGATTATCAGCTTCACCATTGAAAATTAACTCAATTTCCTGTGTGTACTTTTCGCTATTGGTTAATTTACTTTCAGTTGGCTTGTTTTCCGTTTCCTGTTGCTCCAATTCGTAAATAGTTGGTGTATAGCCGTGAAACTTCAAAAAGTCGCTTAAAATATCTGTATTGCGTATGGTGTATTTAGAAATTGAGTTTTCAATATGGTTATCAATTGCAAAATGATTAATGACCAACTGGTTATCCTGTTTTAATACAAAATGCTTATCGTTTTCATGTAGAAAAGCAATATCATTAACACTGGCATCTATAACACTTTTTGCAATGTTTTTGCAGCCGTTAAACATCTTGTTTACATCATAATTGCCATATTTTTTATGGTTTGTTTTGAATGTAAATAGTAAATCAAAAGTAGCCGTTTCATAATTCCTTGCACGTCCAAAAAACTGGTTTATGACACTTCTTTTCATATCATAATCACTACAATAGATTATGACTGAAAGGTTATCATTTTTAATATCTTTTCCAGTTGTTAATGCCTTAGTACATACCGTTATATCATGCTCTAAATTTGTTAAATCAATATCATGTTTTGTTGCATCAAAAAACATAATACCACTATTTGGGAAACTGTCTTTTATCTGTTGTGAGGTCTTTTTTTCTTCTTTTCGATTAGTGTATAATAATACCTTTTTGCCCTCCAGTAATCGCTTGTTTATAGTCTGTTTTAAGGTTGTGAAATTAGCGTAATAAGTAACATTCACGTCACGTTTTACCGATGGTTTTCTAAATGTGAATTTATTTTGGATCACCAGTGATTTATCACTTATAAATACATCGTTTGCACTTGATAAAATGACGGTGTGTTTATCCTGTAATTTGGACAAAATGTTGTAGGTGTATTGAGTTTCTTTTCTTACATCTCGGTAAGCATCAGTTAAAAGATGATATTCGTCAAATACAAAAACATGATTATCTAAATCAATGGTAGAATTGAGTAAATTTTCTAATGACTTATAAGTTACAGTTATCTTGTTACCGTCCTGTAAATCAATAAAATAGTCGTTTTCGTCACTTGCTAAGAAACGACCAAAACCATATTGAGTATAATTTTCTAATGTTGTGATATTCCGACTAACAACTACAACTTTATCAAAATTATTTGCTACAAAGTGAGTTTTACCAACGCCAGTACCACCTGTTAAAATATTGATACCTTTTTTGAAATTTCGAGCCGTCAAAACACTACCTATAAATTGATTTTTATTCAATAAAAAATCCTGTTTTACAGCATCATTTACAACTATTGAATTATCAATTTTTGGTGCATTTTCCTTTATCCAATTTCTACAAAAATCATTAATAGTTATTCCGTATGATTTACAACGATTAACCAACAAACCAATATTATTAAATTTGGCTTTTAAGGCTTCATTATACTTCTTTTCATTTTTATTGAAATCATACTCATTATTGATTGATGAAACGGTATGAAATAAACCTCTGGCAGCTTCGCCACAACTGGCATAACTACACGCAATTGCAAACCAATCATTATAACCATAAGTTATATCAATATTCCGTGCCGTTATTTCGCTTGTAAGATATTTCAAGGTTTCAATTGTTGGAACACTTACTCTATCACTAAATATTTGCTCTAAATGGATATTTCGAGTGTTTTCCAACATTTTAGATAATTCCTTACTCTTTTGTTGCTCCAACTCATATAACGCCTTAAAAACGTCAAATTTGGCGTAATTTGGATTAAAATAAACTTCTTTGTCAAATGGAATAAAGCAAGGCTGTGAAGCTCCTAAGTTATCAAAGTAGATTTTATCAATATTGAGAATATTTGATAAATGATTAATTGTTGCTTTTGATGCGTCACCATGTAGTCTAATATCGTTGTTATTTGTCGAAATAAGACACTTTAAGCCATGCCCCGAAGGACTAACAGCAGCCAAAACGATAAACGGCAAATCTTTAACTATTTCTTTTAATTCAATCGCCTTGAGGTCGCCACCTTGAAATTTAAAGTCAATATCAATTTGTAAACAACCGTTATAAATCAAATCATTGTCGTTGTGATGGACAGGGCAGAAACCCGAAAATAAAACGAACGGTAACGAGTTTTTTAAAGGCTTAATTTGTTTCTTAATTGCCTTTGCTCCAGTTCCAACTTCAAATCCTTTTTTGACTATCTGACGAACTTTTAAAGCGTTGCTGGGTACATCGCTTTTGATTAGTTGGATTAACTGTTTTAGAGTTATTTTTTCATTGGGAGTACAATTTTCTACTTTCGTAGCAACTTTATTATTTACACCGTATGTAAACAATACTTCGTTATTTGTTAAATTCTTAACAACTTTTTTACTATCTTTACGTTGTTCTTTTGATGCAGCAAACATCTTAAAAATATTTAAGATAGTTCACAATCATTTTTCAATTGAAAATTTATATCGTGCAAAACTTGTGTTTTTTTTCAATTGAAACTATATTTGCAATCACAACTTACGTCAATAGGTTGTGATTATATAGTCAAATGATTGCGGACTATCAATCGAATTGCTTACGAAAAACAAAGTTGGGAAAAATTGCAAAACGTAAGCAAAAAAATTAAATTCAAAACAAATGTAATCAAAAACGCTTATGATTAAAAGTCATAAGCGTTTTTTTTATCTCCAGTTATGCCAAATGTTGTAGGACTTCCAGTTGCTCCTTAATGTCTGTTACATGGTGCATTATATCTAAAAGTCTATTCTTATAATTTGACATATCACCTCCAGTTCTAAAATCAACATACAATTTATCAAAATCACTTGTTAAATATTCGATGTTATTCTCTATACTTTGGTAGGTAACTTCATTGATTGTTTTTTCGATTTTATTAGTCATTTTTAGAGGTGTTTTTGTTGGTTAAAGAATTGGTTTGATTATCATAGTTAAACGTAGATATTAAACCTAAAATATCATTAGAATTATCAATAAAATTCTGTAAATCTAAAATATCAATATTATAAAGTAGATTATCATTTTTTATCATTTCAGATTGTAAATGACTTGAATATTTTTTTAGGTTTTTTGCTTCCTTTTCCAACGCTTCTAATAACTTAATAATTAATAGTTTTTGTGACGGTCTGTTTAACGCTGCAACCGTCATTGTAATTTGTTTTAAACCCTTATTCATTGTTAAATTTTTGATTGTTAAAAAATGATTTTTACTAACGTTTTTTAGACTTCTTTTTTAGAGTTGCTCCAGTTCTTTTTTCCCAACTATCAATCCTACATTTATCACTACAATAACGTGCGTTCCAATGCTTATAAGTGAATGGTTTATTACAGTTTTTACAGTTCCTTACATTGCCATTTTGAGTTGTTTGTTTTTGGTTATCCGAATGATTAACGGCAACCGTATAACGTTGAACGTTAGTAGAGTTATTAGTAGTAGGATTATTAGTGTCTAAATCCGTTGGTAATACCGTACTTTGTAGGGTATTTTTAGGGGTTTTTGATAGGGTATTTTGTGGGGTTTTATTAGGGTTCGTTTGGTTGTTATTTTGGTTATCCGACTTGTTTACATTGAACCCAATTTGACGAACATTTGAAGCTGCTATTTTTGGCTTACTTATCTTGTCTTTATTACCAAAAACATAAGTATCATTGTAGTTAATTTCACGCTGTCTAAAATCGTTGTAAACTACTTTATTTTCACCAACTATTTTAGAGGTCGCCCAATAGAAAAAATAGTAGATACCGTCATAAATTCCCTTGAAAAAAGCGACAATTAACAATGGCTTTTTATTGACTTCTTTAACCTCAATTTTTTGTCCGCTTCCTTTGAGAAATATCTCTCTATAAACGATAGAAAACCAACTCAATAAAATAAATACAATCAATAATGGTAAGGTGTATTTTTGAACGATTAACCATAAATCAATATTAGCATTTTCCGTTTTTGATATATCATTAATCCGTTTGTCATAGCTACTTTTTAACGTGCTTATATAGTCGTTAAAAGTTGCTGTAATTTCCTTTTTACTATTATCGAAATCGGTTTTTAAATCGGTTAATTCCGCTTGTTTAGATGCAAGTTTTTTGTCAATTTGAGCCGTGTAATTATCATACTTAGATTTATTTTCACGGTGAGTATAACGACTATTTTTGAGTTCCTTAATATCAGTATCGTATCTAAGTGTAGTTAGTTCAACATCTTTGTTATAGGTCTTTGTACGTTCCCTAATATCTTGCTTATAGATAGATGTTTGTTGTTCAATCTTTGCCGTTTTTTCGAGTTCTAATTTATGCGTTTTATCCGTTGTGGTTACATTGGTTTTTGCTGCAAAAGTCATATTTTGACCTAAGTAACTACTTACCAAATTTGCACCACACAACGCCAGTACAAACAACATATTGAAACCGAATAACACCCAACGTTCCCAAGTTCCGAAATCCTTATTTACAATTTGTCGAATGATACGCACTAAGTAAACCCTAACACCCAAAACCTCAAAAAGGTAGATAGCAATTAGACCAGCCAGTATTGGCAATATATTGTCCTGTTGGAAAAATGGTGAGTAAACGCCACCAGTAGAAGTAAAGAATAAATGAAATTCTGTCAAGGCAGAAACCGCCTGTCCGAAATAACCAATAACCGCAGTAACATTTGATGCTGTGAAAAATTGGTTATAAAAATCCGTATCAGTCGCCTTTGAAGCGACCTCTTTTAATCGTACATTTGTCATGTAAACTTTGTTTATAGCCCTCAATCCGTTGTTGTCCGCCAAGATTTACAAACGGTTTTGAGGGTTCGTTATTAATAGATTTATTATTAATGATTATCAAAATAATATTCAATAATTAGGTCGAGCTGGTCGCCTATATTTCTACGTTCCTTTTTAGCAGTTTCCACTACCTTATCAGAGTTGTCTTTTTTAATCCGAAATGACTTAGTTATTTTATCCATATCGCAAATATATGAAACTTCATTAAATTTCATACATTTATAATAAATAGTTTTTTCCGTTATATTTGTTGGATAACCAAAATAATCAAAAATGACAATC
>CAYLSF010000463.1:0-6025 GCA_964385675.1 uncultured Saprospiraceae bacterium | reverse complement strand
CAATAATTATATTTTAAAGGATTTAGAAGAACAGAATTTAGGCAAATAAATACAAGTAAAGTACGGCAACATCTCCAATCAGATTGTCAAACACGTAAATTATCAAAGAAATAAAATAAGGGATGAGGAAATAAATAATTTACCCCAAATGACGCAGGAAAATTTTTAGTGTTCAAGGCACATTTGACGCACATAGCGGAATATGTAAGGAAAATGTAACGCTGAACAATGAAAATTTAACAAGTCAGACGGGTAGATTATTTGTTGCGTCATCCCTAACTACTATCGAAAAAGTATTTGATTGTAAATAAGCACAAAAATTCAAAAAGGTGAAATGCTAAAGCGATACTTTCTAGTATCGCTTTTCTCTTTAGGTTATGAATTGTAAAAACAGATTTTGGTAATTTAAAGTCATTATAATAATTCCAAAATTGCCCTATCTAATATTTCGTCTTTTGTCCGATCACTCCAATCCAATAGGATATTAATATCAGGCGGTACGCCATTTTCAAAATCTGGTTTTTTATCTAAAGTTAAAGATTGCGTTACTGAAAACCGATACGTCCATCCATTAGGTAGTTGACCCCCATTTGGCATACCTAATCCTCCTCCAGTCGTATCACCAATGAGTGTCATATTTGGTAAAGCTTTGGTGGCTAACGCAAGTAGCGAACCCGAGCTATAAGTCCCTCTATCAGTTAAAACGGCTATGGGTTTATTATACCGAATACCGTTAAAGGGTTGTACAATGACAGGTTCAGGTGTAGAAAATTCATGATGTCCGCTGCCTGTTTTTATTCTAGAGTAATTGACTAAAGATTCTGACGCTACAAATCGACTGAGTATATTAAAAACATTGGCAATAGCTCCTCCTCCATTTTCTCTAAGGTCTAAAATAAGTCCTTTAGTGTCCTTGTATCGCTCTAAAATAAAATCTAAGTTTTCTACTTTTATCTCTTCTGAAAAAGAGGATAAGCGAATATATCCAATCTGATCATGTTCAAGAAAATCATGTGCAAAAGGGCCCGATATGTAGTAGTCTTGAGATAAATAATTATCTACAAGAATACGCCAATCAAAATTATCTTGACCTAAGTATTCCACGCCATAAAATGACGTATTAAAATCAGAAAATAGGTTGGCATGATCATCTTGCAATTCCGTTAACATTCCGCCCAATACATTAAAAAGAGAGTCATCTGTCATTCCTTCATATACTTTAGCAGCGTATGCTATCTTTACCATATCCCAATCTATTCCTTTAAGCTCAAAGTAGGAATATTTTTCATTGCACTCTTTCCAAAGGTATTCAAAATTATCCATTGGGGCGGTGCTTGCTAAGTCGGCTTCAAAGAATGCTTTTTCGCACGAAACAAGTAATAAACAGGATATTAAAATGATGGTTAAAAATTTCATATTTACCACGGTTTGAATTTTAATTTAAATGAAACAATAAAGTACAGTTGAAAAGGTGAGTAGCCATTTCAAAAGCGGCTTGACGATTTCCTGTGTGATACATATCCCAATGATAAGATAACTGAAGGGCATTTCCATTTTGCAGCCAAGCGGTATAGGCTACGGTACTATTCAATCTATAGCCCGAAAAAACTTGAAACGCATAACCTTCGTTAATATCATCTTGATTGAGCAATGGAGAATGACGCGTATAAATAAATCCATTTCTATAAGCACTATTGATTAATCCGATATTGACCCCAAAAGCTAAATCATTGCGACTTTTATTTGGGTTTCTATTGAGATGAATCGTACTTTTTATGGCTCCAAATAAAGTGGAAATGACTTCAAAACCATCACTGTTATTGCCGAGGGCCTCATTGTCTCTGATATTGACTACGGTATTAAATTGCCCCCCAATCTTTAGATTGATTCGTGAATTGCTCAATCCCGATAATTCAAAGAGTTCAAGATAATTGATAGAGAAAATATCCACTTTACTTACAGCGACCTCTTGAATCGTATTACTTTTGAAATTCCCAAAAGCATACGCAAATTGAAAAGAAGAGGCTCGCTTATCGTTAAAATCTGTGTGTGATAAAGCAATATGCGTAGGCGTTCCAGTATAAAATAGTGGAGAAGTCGCAAAATCTCTGAACATTGAGTATTGCACCCCAACTGCAATGCCTAAGTAAGCAGGTCTTGATGTGTTTGCCGTAGTAAATAGACCTACATCTGTTTTAACACCTATATGGTTTTGAGCAAAAAGGCATGATACCGCCAATAATCCAATAAGGATAAGGAGTAATTTTTTCATGTTTAGTGAAAATTTAAACATACTCTAAAGATTGATTTGAATTTGCTGATTATTAATCATTTCGATAGAAAGCACTTTGGTATGGAGTAACTTAGAGATATTAAGAAAATGATCACAATGTGATTGATATAAATCTATCGGGCGATAACCCTCGACTTTAGTCAAGGTATCTCCTATTTCCAATGGTATTTGTGAATTAGTCCGACTGACTATCCATAAAGAATCATTCAGAATCGCTGGAATAAAGGTCTTAACAGGGGTTATTGCTATGGGGGAGACGGGATGAAGTTTTATTTTATTGGTCTTGTAATCAAGGTAAATTGTAAAGTGTTCTAAGAAATCATTGCCTATAAGGGCTTTATTGAGCGATGAAAATTCAACAGGTATTTCCGTGCTAATTTCCCCTAGTTTTACTTTTAATTCTTTTACAATTAAAGTATCTCTATTTGTACCAAATATACCGGCGGTAGATTCGTCTATAATAGTTTGTGTGGCGTTAGATTGAAAAACATTGGCAAACTTAGCGGGTACAATCAAACCTCCATTATACCCCAAATCAAAAATTACATCTTCTATAACCGTTCCTTCTATTTCAATATCAATTTTAGGCACACCCGATAAAAATGAGGTTTCAAAATCTATAGAGATTAATGCTTCATTTTTAGCTGGCGGTATTGGTGTTTTGGATATTTGTATTTCTTGGTATTGATAGTCAATTTTCCAATGAGCCAATTTTATAAGGTTAGAGCCGATAATACCATCTGCGGCTACACAAGGGCTAAAAGATTTTGCATCATACTTTAGTTTGCCTGCTGCAATGTTAAAAAAGTTAGCATCTGGAAATTGAATTGTATCCAAACATGTAATTTCGATAGTCTTCTTAATACCTTGTGCAGTTCCATTTTTTCGTTTGGTAATGGTCGCAAGGTCAAGTTTATTCGCTAAATTGTAAGCTACTTTACTCTGAAACGCTCCTGTATCAAATATAAATTGATTGGGTGCTTTAGCATTATTGAGTGTAGCATCTACTACAATGAGTTGTTTTTTATAATCAAAAGGAAGGGTAGCAATAGTATTTATACTTGTATCTGTTTTGGCTTGCAGCCCTATTTCTTTAATTGCATTACAATTGACAACGATAAATATGAAGATAGCTAACGCTCCTAGGAGTAAACTCCTCATAAAAATATAGGTTTTAATGAATTAAAATTAACAATGCAAAATTGTGATAATAACAGGAGATAAGCACCTTAAAAACAGTGTGATGGTATGAATTGGAGGTATTTGTGATGATTGGGCGTAGCGTTATTGTAAGTTGTCCAAAAATAGGGTAATTGCCTTTGCTTTTGACCTAGAAACAGGAATAGGTTCTGTGATTGCTTTGAGGTGAAGTACGAGGTTACGTGCATTACCTTCCACTTTTATAATATGACTTCCATTAATGATAAAGCGATTATGACACCTAAAGAATAATTTGGATGGCAGGAATTCCTCCATTGCCTTTAGCCTATTCCGAATCACCTTCTTCTGAATGGTATTAGCATGATAGAAATATACATCAATATAATTTCCATCAGATTTTAGATAAATGATTTCTTGAGGGCGTAATTGTAAGGTTACATCATTATTTTCAGATTTAAGGAGTAAGGATTGCTCTGATAGTATTTGTTCTTCCTTTCTAATTTGTAAGGCTTCGTTGTGTGTTTTTAGAGAGGCAGTAAGTTCTTCTGCTTTCTTTAGTTGTAGCGTTTGATATCTATACTGCTCAAAAAGAATCAAAATGATAAGGGGAAAAATACTAATTGCTAGAGTAGTTGTAGCGGTTTTTAAAATTACATCAAGTACAGTTGTTTGGAGTTGTAGCATTACGAGTGCTGTAGAAATGAGGATAGTAATAACCAAAATAATTACGAGAACTAATAAAAACTCTCTACCTATTGTCCATGTATCTACAGACATGGCTTTAGGGAAGAGTTTTTTTAAACCGTTGATAGTAATCAAAATACTAAGAGCGACCAATATTGAAATAATAAAAGCAAAAAATACTCTATTATTAAATGTTACGTCTTGAAACGGAAATGGAGCTAAAATTACAATTAATAGAAAAGTGATGATGCTTGGAATGCAAACACTATAAATATTGAATACAAACGGATGTGGTTTTTTTAAAACATCAAACATCTCTTTTCCTTTAATGCAGTAAGTTGAATTTCAAGATATTCTTTTTTCGGCTTAATATTAGTGGATTTTTAAAACTTTGTGATGGGTAAAAACCATCGCAAAGTTAACCTTTAATCGTACTTAATTCAAATTTCTATACTTTCTTGGGCTAATTCCCATTTTAGCTTTAAACAATTTATTAAATCCCTGTGGATACTCAAACCCCAAATTATACGCAATTTCACTTATTGATTCATTTGAGCCTAAAATCGCCATTTTGGCTTTTTCGATGATAAAATCTTGAATGTGTTCCTTAGCACTTCTGCCTGTTTCATTTTTAATTAAGTCCCCAAAATAGTTGGAAGACATCGCTAAAGCACTTGCACAATACTTAACAGAAAGAACACCGTATTCTTCTTGTTTATCAGCATGATAATAATCCTGCATCACTTTTTCAAACTTTGAAATAATATCCTTATTCAAATTGGTACGGGTATAAAACTGTCGATCGTAGTATCGTTTGCAATACCTCAAAATCATTTCAATATTCCCTATAATGATTTCTTGACTATGCTTATCAATGTTTTGATGGTACTCCTTTTCTATCTTTTGGACAAGTTCCGTTAATGATGCTTTTTCATCATTGGAAAGGTGTAACGCCTCACTCACTTCATAATTAAAAAAGGAATATTGATCTATTGCTTTTCCTAAAGCGGATCGCCTAATCAAATCAGGATGAAAGAGCAACGTCCAACCGCTTCCGCCTTGATAATCTTCACTATTGACCACTTTTACAACTTGATTAGGCTTGATAAAAGTCATTGTGCCTTCTTGAAAATCATAGTTATTTCTACCATAACTCAATGTTCCCTTAATGCCTTCTTTTAGGCTAATTTGATAAAAATCAAATGTATAGCTAGAGGAATCATATTCAAAATTAGTCATCCGCTCATCAATAGGCAAAAGAGAAATTAGGGGATGTTTTGGCGGTTCAAATCCATAGAACTGATGTATTTCGCTAATATTTTTAATTCTAATTATTTCTTTCATCTTAATTTGATTCTACTCTCTCTTTTAAAGCCTTATTCAATCGCGCATAAGCGGCTTCTACAGGTTGTGGATTCCAAAATGGAACATAAATACCATCGTAATCTTCATGTATGGTTATTTTTGTACCATGGTCGATAGGTTCTAAAATATACTTATGATTATAAGTTATAACAAATGGTAAGCCATCACCTTGATTGAGTAATTGATTAGGAATAACTTTTTTAACCTGAGCAGGAATTTCACTGATGTTTTCAGCATCTTGCGTAAACTGATATTTTAGCGTATTCCCTTCCTTCATTTCTCCTTCCAGTAATTTCATTGTTGGATTCCATTCTGGATACTTACCTGTATCGGTTAATACTTGCCATACTTTTTCAACAGGAGCATTAATGATAAGCTCAGAATGAACCGACTTTTTCCCAATCATAGATAAAAAAAGAACTACTCCTAAAATAACAAACCCAGTAATGATAATAATCTTACTCATACTTTTTTGATTAAAATATCTTAAAAAATTATTCCTAATCAATAACTCAATCAAGG
>CAYLSF010000462.1:0-6025 GCA_964385675.1 uncultured Saprospiraceae bacterium | reverse complement strand
AGTTAGCATATCATTGTAGAGTTGGTTCAGTTGATAGTGAGCCGTAAATATTCATTGTTCATGGATTACTATGTTTGAAAGAAAAATTAAAATTATGGAATTTTTAGAAGCCCAATATATCATTGATTATTTCCCAAGATTAATGAATGAAGCTGAAAGCAAAGCAAAGCGTCATCATTTCTTTTCATTTAAATTAAGAACTCCTGATACATACCATAACCCGAATTATTATTTTAAGCGAAAGAAAATGTATGAAAGGTATGATAGAATATCAAATGATCCTAACGTATTAAAATTACTAGAAAATGGATATGAGAAATTTGTAATACAAACAGCGAAACGAATTCAAAACAACACTCTAAATCAATTTAAAATCAATCGATGCCCAAAATGTAATTTTGTAGCTAGAACGCCTTATGCCAAGCAATGTATTCAATGTAAACATGACTGGCATGACGAAATCGCAGCAGCTTTATGGTTTGAATCTGCTATTAAAATAACAGGAAGACCTTATTTGTGGATAACAGGAGAATTATCAAGAGGTCATCTCAAAGTGGGTTATAAAGTTGATTTAACTTTTTTTCAATTAAATATAGTTAGAGCAATCAAACAAATTGAATTTTGCCTAAAATCAATAAACGGTGAGAAAAGAGAAGTACCGAGTTTAGGGATAGAAGTTAGTGGCGATGAAGAAAAATTGATACAAAACTATTTGAAGCCATCCCCTATGAAAACAGTAATGATTTTAAAATAAGGATAAACGGAATTATTTTTAATGAAGGTGAATAAAACGTGTGAAAGACCGCCATTTTATTCGCCTTTTTATATAGGTGTAAAATTTGCAATTAGTAACTTCTAGTAAATAAAACCGTCACAGATTTAACAAAATCGGGAGTATATTGCTATTTTTACAATGTTTGAAGTTCGACAATCGACAATCGACACACGACAATTGAAACCGATTGTCAAAAGTCGATTGTCGATTGTCGCAAAATAAAAAGCATGAGTACGTATCGTCAAGAGCGGATGCCAAAATACGAGAACTGGGTGAAGTGGTTATGGAGGTTATTTATTGCTGGATTTGTAGCAGTGATCCTATTTTTTCTAGGACTCATCTTCTTTGGAGATATTCCCTCTACGGAGGTTCTAGAAAACCCTAAGAGCAATCTAGCTTCAGAGGTTATTTCAGCAGATGGAGTGGTCTTAGGACGTTTTTATCGTCAAAATCGTGTACCTGTTCGCTACGACGAACTCTCCCCTCATTTGGTTAATGCACTAGTAGCGACAGAAGATGAGCGTTTTGCAGAGCATTCTGGTATTGATGCAGAAGCATTAGGTCGTGTATTGGCTCGTACCGTTTTGGGAGGGAATACCTCTAGTGGTGGTGGTAGTACGATTTCACAGCAGTTGGCAAAACTCTTATTTACCAATCCTGCCCGTAATATTTGGGAACGTATTCCTCAAAAATTTAAAGAATGGATTACAGCCGTTAAGATAGAAAGTCGATATACAAAAAAGGAGATTATTTCGATGTATTTGAACCAATTCAACTTTATCAATGGAGCGTATGGTATCAAATCAGCCTCAGAAATTTATTTTAGCGAATCACAAGATTCTTTGACACTCAATCAAGCCGCTCTACTCGTTGGAATGTTAAAAAATCCTGCATTATACAATCCTGTACGCTTTCCTGATAAATCTAAAAAACGAAGAGAGGTTGTTTTATTTCAAATGAAAAAAGCAGGACATTTAACGCAAACACAGTATGATTCTTTACGGGTTTTACCCCTAGATTTAGATTTCAATCGAAAAACACATAATGATGGACTTGCTCCATATTTTAGAGAAGAATTGAGAAGTCAAGTCAAGCAAATCTTAGAAGAACAACGCAAACCTGATGGTTCAAAATATAATGTCCATACCGATGGTTTGGTCATTCAAACCACAATTGATTCTAGAATGCAAAAACATGCAGAAGAAGTGGTTTGGGAACATTTCAAAGATTTACAAGGTAAATTTTTTAAACATTGGAAAGACAAAGATCCGTGGACGTATAAAACACCTGGAAAAACAACTGACAAAGACGTAGAAGTAAGGGTTAATGCCTTGAAGCGAATGGTTCGGGAGTCTGACCGGTTTTTGGCACTACGGACTAAACATCTAAAAAAGGCTCAAGAACTAAAATTGAGAGATGTGGATATTTCTCGTATGATACGAATCAAGAAAGAAGGTTGGAAAGTAGCTGAAAACTGGGTAAAAACGGGGTTTATTGGACGAAAATTAGCTAATAAATATAAAGAAATTCTTGAGAGTGCAAATTGGGGAACAGTAAAAGCAGAATGGACAAAACTTCAGTTGGAAGCAGAAATTGTATTCAAGCAAAAGAAATTTCCAATGAAGGTTTTTGCGTACAATAAAGCAGGCGAAAAAGATACCATTATGACGCCTTATGATTCCATTCGTTATCATAGAATGTTTTTACAAACAGGTGTAATGGCAGTAGATCCAACTACAGGTTACATCAAAGCATGGGTTGGAGGACCTAATTATAAGTATTTCAAATTTGACCACGTTAACCCTAGGGTAGCCCGTCAAGTTGGTTCTACCTTCAAGCCTTATTTATACGCTTTGGCAATAAATCTTCAAGGAACTTCCCCTTGTGATCGATTTATTGATGAACCCGTCACCTTTGAACCTGGAACGTTTGGTTTGATTCGACCTTGGACGCCTAAAAACTCTAATAATCGTTATTCAGGAGAACCGTATGATTTAAAAAGAGCTTTAAAACAATCTAAAAACTCTATTTCAGCTCGATTAATGAAAAATCTAGGAACAGTAGATGAACTTCGGAGTTTTGTAGCAGAAATGGGAATTGATACGAGTCGAGTGCCGCAATCGCCTACAATATGTTTAGGTTCTGCTGATTTATCTGTCTATGAAATGACTGGAGCCTATACGGCTTTTGCTAATAATGGAACTTACACGAAGCCGAGCTATATTATTAGCATTAAAGATAAAAATGGGAATGTACTGTATGAAAATGTACCCGAGCAAAAACAAGTTATGAGTGCTAAAACAGCTTATGCTATGACACACTTATTGCGTGGTGTTGTAGCGGGTTCTTCTGGTTTTGGTGGTGTAAAAAGTCAAGCAGGAGGAAAAACAGGAACAACTAACTTTCAGTCAGATGGTTGGTTTATGGGGATTACACCTGAATTAGTGATTGGTACATGGACAGGAGGAGACGATCGTTGGGTTCGTTTCCGTACCTTGAGATATGGACAAGGGGGTAGAATGGCTCGTCCAATTTTTGCCAATTTATTGAAACGAATTGAAAAAGATAAGTCTATCCCATACAATGCCAATGCACGCTACGCTATACCTAGTGGGGGAGACGAAATCATCACAGACTGTACCCTATATGATTATAGCAATGAAGAGGAAGATTCTGACTTATATAGTACAGACTCTACAGGAGTATTAAATATAGAAGAAGAGGAAGGTGACTTTGGGGATAATTTTTAAGAGATAATAACTAAAACCTGTCGGTTAAATAATTATTAAGATTATAAACTTTCAACCTATCGTTAAAACGACGGGTTGAAAGTTTTTAATTTTTATCAATTGAATCTCCCCTTTCATCAAAATTATTTTCAGATGACCCAAATAGTACCGACTTTCTAGTATATTTAAATCTTCGATGACTAAAAAACCAGTCTTTCATTATGAAATTACGACTATACCCTCTGTATTGCTTAATCCTATTGTATTTTCCCTCTATTCTTTTCGCTCAAAATGATTGGGAAAATTGGGAAGTATTTGAAATTAATAAATTGCCCCCTCGTGCTGCATGGACACCGTATTTAGATGAAGCAGAAGCCCTTACTTTTCAACCCGATAATGCGACTTACAGACGTTCTTTAAATGGAGATTGGTCTTTCTTTTTAGCTAAAAATCCAGATGAAGTTCCAAAAGATTTTTATACTTGGGAACATTTCACAGTTAAGGTTTGGGAGAAGATTCGAGTACCTTCCAACTGGCAATTAGAAGGCTTCGGAAAACCCATTTACACTAACGTAAAAGCTCCATTTCCTGCGGATAATCCACCATTGATTCCTACAGAAGACAATGAAACGGGTTGCTATCGTACTACTTTTGAAATTCCTGATAATTGGGAAGGGCGACAAACAATTTTACATTTCGCTGGGGTGCAATCCGCTTTTTATGTATGGGTGAATGGAGAAAAAGTGGGCTATAGCCAAGGGAGTTTTACGCCTGCAGAGTTTGACATTACTGCCTATTTACAAGAAGGTGAAAATTTACTAGCTGTGCAAGTAATTCGTTGGTCAGATGGAAGTTATTTAGAGTCCCAAGATTATTGGCGATTAAGTGGAATTTTTAGAGATGTCAATTTGCTATCTATTCCTAGAAACCATATTTGGGACTATCAAGTCGTCACCGATTTAGATGAGAACTATCGGGATGCTACCTTTCAATTGAATATAAAAACCAATCATACCACGACCAATAGTGATAGAATTATCGTCAATTTATATGATGATAAAAATAATCTTATCTATTCCGACCAAACAAAGGATGGTGTAAAAGCAGCCAATGAATTTAAAGCCATAATCGGTAATCCGAAAAAATGGACAGCCGAAACACCAAATTTATATCATTTGACGATTCTATTCTATGATAGTAAAACAGAAACCATACAACAAGCCCTTTCTTCCAAAATTGGCTTTAGAGAAGTAGAAATAAAAAATGCTCAAGTCTTGATAAATGGTCAACCTGTTTATTTTAAAGGCGTTAATCGACATGAATTTGATCCGCTTCATGGTCGCACTGTTTCGGAAGCATCTATGCGACAAGATATAGAACTGATGAAGCAAAATAACTTCAATGCGGTTCGGACTTCGCATTATCCAAATCATCCTCGTTTTTATGAATTATGTAATGAATATGGTTTGTATGTAATGGATGAAGCCAATATTGAAGCCCACCATCTATGGTTTTATGAAGGCAAACGTCCAATGGATAATCCAAAATGGCTTAATGCTGTAGCGGCTCGACATATTGCGATGGCAGAACGAGATAAAAATTTTCCTTCTGTCGTGATGTGGTCATTGGGAAATGAGGCAGGCGTAGGGCAATGTATGAATGCAGGGGCGACGGCTATTCGAGCCTTAGATTGGAGTGATAGACCGATTCACTATGAGGGGCATCAAACCAATATTTCCATGCGAGGATTGGAAAGTTTAAACCCCGTGACGGTTTATAATTTTTTGACCTTTGACGATGGTCGAAGTTATCAATCGCAATTTGATATTTTATCTTGTATGTACCCTTCGCCCAATGACTTACCCAAAATGCTAGAACGAGACGGGGGTAAACGCCCTATGATTATTTGTGAATATGCACACGCTATGGGAAATAGCACGGGAAATTTTAAGGACTTTTGGACTGTGATGAAACAACACCCACAAATGCAAGGTGGCTTTATTTGGGATTGGGTGGATCAGGGAATATTGGCAAACTCTCACCAAAAGTATTTGCCTGATAGTAATCCTGATAAAACTTATGGATGGAAGAAGAATTTTAGCCTACCTTTTATTCCTGGAAATGCTGAATATAATGAAGCACACTATGCTTACGGTGGTCATTTTGGAGACAAACCTAATGATGCTAATTTCTGCTTAAATGGAATTGTCTTTCCAGATCGTACGCTTAAACCTGCTATGCAAGAAATTAAATATGTACAGCAGTTTGTAGATATTCAATGGAAAGATTTTGATAAACAGCAAATTGAACTCAGGAATCAATATGATTTTATCAATCTTGATTTTTTACAATTAAAATGGACACTATTAAAAAATGGAAAATCTATAGAATCAGGTATCATTGATACCCTAGATATTGCACCAAAAGCAAATCAAGTTTTTACCATTCCTTTTTCTATATCTGAAGGGGAAACAGGGGAATATTTTTTAAGTCTTGAATTAGTGACCAAAGAAAAAACAGC
>CAYLSF010000461.1:0-6046 GCA_964385675.1 uncultured Saprospiraceae bacterium | reverse complement strand
GTGCATAGAATTTTACTTCAAAAATCATTGAAATAATAAAACATGAATTGGAAAACATTACATCCTGTACTCCACACTTCCGCTCGTTACATTATGGCAATAATGTTTTTGATGTATGCCATTGCTAAAATATTAGGTACACAGTTTTCAACACCGCCGAGTGTTTATGATATGCCTGTTAGGGAATTGAGTGGCTTTCAATTGACGTGGTATTACTTTGGCTATTCGTATCTGTATGGTGTATTTATCGCTTCATCGCAAATCATAACGGCATTTTTGCTCCTTTTTAGGAAAACAACTCGCATAGGTGTTGTGCTGTATTTAGCCATTATTGGTAATATCGTGGTAATGGATTTTGCGTATGGCATAGACGCAGCACAGGGAATGGCGGTATTTTTAACTCTTTTAGCCATTTTTGTTTTGCTTTCAGAATTTCAAGGATTTTATCAGTTTTTTATTGAGCAGCCACCACTTTTTCAAGATTCAGATCGCCCGAAATGGATGAATAAAATTCAAAAAGCAAAATATGTTGTTGTTCCAGTTTTGATTATTGCTATGGTCGTAGGAGGTTCGTTTTTGAAGGAACAAATTTTCACTAAAAATGAATTTTATGGTGCTTGGCAACCCGATAAATCAACAGGATGGGATAGAATTTATTTCTTAGAAGCCCAAACTTACTCCATACGAACGGGTTGCGACTTAGAAGAAGTTCATTTTGGTAAATATGAATTTGACCGAGAGCAGCAAACGATTATTTTTCGGGATATTCCACAAGATTATTTAGAAGGCGATATTGATATGCTTAATGTGGATACGTCTCGAACTACTATTTTTTTACAGGGTGAATATGATTTTGATAAACAACAATTGTCAATACGTAGTAGTGATGTGACTATGACGATGCAGAAAGTGAGATAAGTCATAAGATATAGGGCGATAAACAGTAGGATCTTATCCTGCTGTTTATCACCTGATTGGTAAGCTATTTCTTATTCAAATCACCGAAATCTTAACGATGAAGTATTTTAATATTTAAACCTACTAGTGTTGACCAACCTTCTTTATCAACTACGGTAAGTTCAAAATGATAATCGCCTTCATCATATAAGTCGGTTCCATCACTTCCAGGAATAGTCATAGAGATTTCAGTCGTATATTCAGCAGAAGCAGCTGGAATCGTATAATCTTGAATAAGTACATAAGGATTTACAGCCATTTTGACTGCATCAAATGTACATTGATCAAATCCACCCGTAGAATGTGCGTGTTGGTCAAAATTATTATGGATGTCAATATTATAAGTTCCTAACTCTACATTATCGGTCAATAGGGCTTTAACAGTGAACGGCTCGTCAAAATATAAGGTATCGCAGCTTGTAGGAAAAGCATTAGCAATGGTTAAATCAATAGATGGTTTTACTGTATCTATTGTACTATCGTCATCATCTGTACAAGAGTTTTGAAAAACTAAGACGAGAATTAATAATGCAAGATATTTTGATATTTTCATTGTCTTAAAGTTTAATTTATAATTACGAAAGCCATAAAAAAGAATAAGTTCACTAACACCGATAGTGTTCGGTATCAGTGAACTTAAACTCAATATATCCATCATAAATGGAATTTTGATAGAAATCAATTACTCAATCTCTACATCTACTTCATAGCTTGTAGATTGACCTTCTTGATCTACAACAGTTAAGTGAAAGTGATATTCTCCTGGTGTAGCAGTAGCAGGAATATCAAGATCTTTGTGGAAGTCTGCATTTAATTGACCCGCATACTCTGTGTATTCCGCTTCGATGTCATCGCCTGTACCACTTTCAAGGTGTAAATCTACAGTAATCTTGTCAATTTTTCCAGGTGCATCTATTTCTGCATCCATGTGTAACTCCCCTCCAACAGTAGCCGTCATACTATTGTCTTCGCCTATCTCAGGACTAGAAATTGTTGGTGCAGCAGGAGTCGTTGTCTCCTCATCATCATTACAAGAAGTAACACCTACCATTACAGCTAATACAAGAAAAAATGCGATTGATTTAAGTTTAAAATTCATGTTACTGAAATTTTTAAGTTTAAAAAATAAATTTATTGGATTTTTGCCGAAAAGGGTATCGCAATATTGATAATAAAATTTCTACCCGGTTCTGGCACATTTATAAGTCTGTAATAACTCGTATGATTAAAATACTTGGTATTTAAAAGATTTTGTACCTGTATAGAAATATCTATAGTTTGATTGTTCCATACGACATCGCCCCCCAAACTAAGGTTGAAGGCTTGATAACCCTCCGTTGGTTCTTCGGGCGGTACGATATTATTTTGAGCCGCTGTGAGTCTATAATCCAATGATGCGTAAGCGTTATTGATAAATGCGACTTGCGGTTTTTGATATTTGACATTAAAAATAGCGGAAGCAGGTGGTGCAAAGGGCAACGTAAAACCCTTCTTTTCACCTGATAATTGTTCTGCATACACATATTCTCCAATCAAACCGAACTGTAAGTCATCAGAAAACTCATAGTGTGCATGTAATTCTCCACCATATCTTAAGACCTCACTTTCTGTATATTCAAAAACTTGATTCCCAAATCCATACAATCTATCAAATCGTGAAGTCGGATTCAAGTAGATATAATTGGAGAAGTAATTGACAAAAGGGGAGATGCCGATGGCAAATTTTTCACCATGATATTCAGCCCCAGCGTCGAATTGATAGGAAATTTCTGGTGATAAATCCGCATTGCCCACTTCATAGCTAAAACGGTGATAATTGATACCATTCGCTGCCAATTCTTTGGGAATTGGCATTCTAAAACTTTTACCAACATTAAATTTTAAAGACCACTCTTCAGCATTGTAGTTGTAACCCAATGACCAAGTCAAATTGGAAAAATCCCGATTGATATCAGCAGAGCGTTGTGCATATTGATAGGTCGTATCGCTATTTTCATAAATAGGAGATAAAAACCAGTCCTGATGACTAGCAATATTTACATCCCCATAATCATATCGAATACCTGCTTGAATAAGGCTTTTTTCAGAAAGATTATGTTTAGCCACCACAAAACCGCCAAGGCTTAATTGCTGATAGGCAGGAATAATAAACCCTCGCCCACCAATTTCATTGTCTTTATATTCTCCGTTTATACCCGTATTCAGTTCTGTTTTTTCCGATAATTGATAAAAGAACTTTACATTTCCAGAATAAATATCTTTGTTAAATTGACGTTCTATTTCTGGATTAAAATCTAAGGCATCAGGAAAAACATCAGGCATATAACCATGTGCTACATATTGACTCCATTCTTCTCTATCATTACGTTGATACCCTAAATCAAACTCAAGTCTCCATTTTTTTGACCAATAAGTACTTCTATTAATCGCTTTGAAATGATTGACTTTTTGGTAAGGATAAAGTATATCTCGACTCGAACGGTCATGTACTTCTCTATCTACATTAATCGGTTCTAAACCGTGTGCATTGGCAAAAAAACCACCTCTACTACTTACATTACTGACATAAAACTTACTTTGAAATTGTGCTTTAATCACTCCAAAAGAAGCATGTATATTTTGTTCTCTACCGGCTGTATTTCGTAAATGATTATTATGCAATGGTACTAGAAAAGAGTAAATAGAAACGCTATCCGTCGGCACTTTGTAGTCACCATACCCCAAAATAGTTGCTCTTGCCGTAGCAAATAAATGCTTTTTTCGAGCAAATAATGAAATGGATGTACCTAAGAAATCATTATTGGTTTTACCCGATAAATCTATCGTTCCACCATAAGAATTTACCGCTGGAACACTTCTATTTTTCATATCAATAATACCCCCTATCGCATCCGAGCCATACATCAAGGATGAAGGCCCTTTGATGATTTCAACATTATCTACGGCATACTGATCAATTTCAAGACCATGATCGGCTCCCCATTGTTGAGCTTCGTGTTTAATGTTGTTTTCAACTACCACTACACGATTGAAGCTAAGTCCTCGAATCACAGGTTTTGATTGTCCTGAGCCAATATCAATTGTTGATACACCAGGCAATCTTTCAAGCGATTTCATTAAACTTCCGCCTAAATATTGTTTCAAATACTCATCATTGACGACTTCTATATTGAGGGAGGTCTCTTGCTTTCTCTCTTCTGAATAATGATCCTTTACAATAACCTCATCTAGACTCACAGAAGATTTTTCTAATTGAAATTTATACTTTTTATTATCTAGTAAAAAAATCGTTTTTATTAGGGTTTCATAACCTAAAAAGGAAATTTCGATTTTATAAGCCTCTTCTGTCAGACCATCAATAGCAAAATCGCCATTAGCATCTGTTATAGATACTATATTAGCAGTATGAATAGTGACAGCAGCCCCGACTAAAGGTGCATTATTTTCACCAACAACCGTTCCCGTGAATTCATTATGGCAATAAGAAGCACCATATAGAAAATTCATTCCTAATATGAGTATAACAATCTTAATTGTACCATTTTTTATCATAGACACGGATTCCTTGTATTGATGCTGTCCCTTCTCTAAATTTAAATTCTGAACACAAAACTAATTTAAATGCAACAAGGTTGCAAAAAAGATGTGATGAATTTTATATTTCTGTGATAGAAATGACAAAATATCTATCTCTCAGATACCTTAAATCAATATTGTAGTAAAATATGAGGTGACCAATATATTCAACTACATGACAATAAGGCACGCAAAAGTAGTAGGATAAATTTATAATTGCAACAATGTTGCAATTAAAGTTGTATATACTTGCAAATGCAACGCTGTTGCACTAGTTTTGTATTATGGCAGTCATAAGAAAAACAAGATCAGTCAAAACTTTACTCAATATATTTGAACAGACGAATACGGCTATATCTGCGGTAGAATTAGTGGAACGACTTCGGGAAGAAATGAATAAAACGACGGTATACCGCATTCTAGAGCGATTTGAAAATGAAGAAATCTTACATTCTTTTAGAGGAAAAGATGGCTTGAAATATTACATTAAGAGTAAAAAACATTCTTCTGCACACCCTCATTTTCAATGTCGAGATTGTGGTAAGACGGAATGTTTACATGTGAATGTACCGATTCCTTCGGTGGCTGATTATAAAATAGATACGGTGGATTTATTGTTGATTGGACAATGTAAGGATTGCCGTTCTTGATGCCCCAACTATTTAATACTTTCAAAAAAATACATATAAGATGAGTATAGCGACAACAAAACTATTATCTGCTAATGCTGCTATTGGAAACCATGCAGAAGCATTACAAGATATTCATTTGGAGCGTAAAAGTATAGCGATTTATCAAAGAGATACAGCGACTTTAGAAGAACAATTGAGACCATTAGTAACGGACTCTATCGAATGTCGAGCGAGTGGTACAGTTGAAGATATTACGGCTAGTCTAGCGACTTATTTTAACAAGGAATATCCTCAATATCGCTTTTGGTTAGAAGATATTTTGATGATTTTAGACACATTTAAAGAAGTTACTAAGGTTAGAACTTTTCGAGTGCTATTGGCTACAGTAAAGTCGAATATGTGTCGAAAATTTCATACAGATATCAATACGCTACGATTGCTTTGTACTTACGTTGGGCCAGGTACGTTATGGCTACCTGATGAAGCCGCAAATCACAATGCTTGTTTCGGAAGAGGTAATAATCAAGATATTGTAAAGGATGAAAGCATGATTCAACAAGTAGGTACAGGGGACATAGTGATTTTGAAAGGAGCGTTATATCCTGAAGGACGTCCTATATTACACCGTAGTCCAACTATTGAAGGTACAGGTGAAAACCGATTATTACTAAGAATTGATACTAATGAAAACTTAAACCTTTTTGCATGATAGCACGAAGCTTTGACGAATGGAAAAGTTGTATTGTCAATGATTGTGGAATAAAATTGACAAAAGCGTTTGCCGAAAAAAGATTAAGCATTTATGAAAATGCAAAACATCCCGAGACTCGAAAATTCGTGGAACTGTATGGTAAACAGCATTTAAGTAATATTATATTTTG
>CAYLSF010000460.1:0-6052 GCA_964385675.1 uncultured Saprospiraceae bacterium | reverse complement strand
CAATGAGATAGGAAAGTATAAAGTCTATTTATACGACCTTAGAAAAGGAGAACAAACCTTAATTTTTAAGGGCGGTTCTAAAAATCTATTTCAAGCAACGGATTATAATTATCCAATTTTGGCATGGACGCCCAATAGTCAAAAACTCGGAATTATCTACGAAAAACGAGATGTGATTCAGTTAAATTTTTATGATGTTAAAGATAAAAAAGATAGAATCGAGCCATTTGCCCCTAAGTTTGATAGAGTGCTTGATGCAGACTTTGTAGATAATCGTCAGATGGTAATTGCTGCTATGAATGGCGGATATTCTGACCTATATTTATATGATGTTGGCAATAGAGGCGGAAAGCAATTGACAAAGGATTATCACGATGATACAGAAGTGGCGTTTGTCAAAATAGGTGGACGTAAAGGAGTTATTTTTGCATCAAATCGTAGAGATTCGCTACTGCGTACTGAAAAATTAGATACCATTTTACCTATCAATACTTTTGATTTATATTATTTAGACATTGAGACAAAAGGTAATAAAGACATTGTTCGACTCACCGATACGCCTTTGGCAAATGAATCAAATGTTGTGGCTATTGATGATAGATATTTTGGATTTTTAAGTGATATTAATGGTGTTTTTAATCGTCAAATAGGGTATATTGACACCGTTTTTAGATATAATGAGCAAGTCGTCAAATTAAAAGATGGTGCTGAAATCATTATTCCAATGGATTCTGTTTTGGCAATGGCACCTGAGATTATAGATACATCTTACATCCGACCTGTATTTAAACCCAAAGGATTTTCTTTTGCCAATACCAATTTTGATAGAAATATCATTGCACAACATACGGCTGCTCGTACTAATGAAGTCGTTGCACTAACTTTCAACAAAGGTAAATACGAGTTTTATGTAGATGAATTAGCCACAGATTTTAGAGCCGCTTCTCCACCGACTGAATTTCAAAAGCAAAAAAATCGTCGATATGAAGAGGCAATGAAAGTAGTAGAAGGGACAACTCTAATAGAATCAATCCCTGTAGATGATAAAAAACCTACAGAAGTTAATCCAAAGCCTGCTGATAAGCAACCTGTAGAAGAAAAACCAAAATCAACAATCTTAACGCCTGTGGATACCGTACCGATTACGATTCCACCAGACACCCCAAAGGAAAAGCAAGATACTGGAAAAATTGATGTAGAAAATTATTTCTTTGAAAGTGAATTTGAAGATGATACGCCACCGTTAACGCCTCCGCCGTCTAAAAAAGTAGAGGTAACCGTAGATAACAATCCGAATGAATCTATCATTCAGCCGAGTCCATCGGTATATGCTCAAAAGGTAGCAGAAAATCCACAAATCCATAAATTTAAGCGTTCTCGCATTCGTCCATATCGTACTGCATTTAGAAATAATTACCTGACAACGCAATTGGACAATAGCTTACTATTTGGTGGACGGGATCCATTTGCGAATGCACAGTCGTTATATGAATTCCCTGTACCAAGTATTTTACTCATGGGAAGTGTGGTCGATTTATTTGAAGACTATCGCCTAGAAGGTGGGGTTCGTATTCCTACGACGTTTAATGGTACAGAATACTTTGTCATTTTTAATGATTTATCGAAGCGATTGGATAAACGCTATGCTTTTTATCGTCGCTCCATGCGAGATGTAGAGTTCCGTCAGTTATTGGCGTCGCCTGCACCACCTACGGAGGTCAATGTACAAACAGTCAGTAACTTAGTAGAAGTTCAACTCAAATGGCCTTTAGATATTTACACGAGTGTAAGAGGAACATTTATTGGTCGTACCGATAGAGAAACCTTATTAGCTAATGATATTTTATCCCTAGAAGCACCATCACAGCGTCAGCAGCGCGTTGGTTTTATGCTAGAATATGTCTTTGATAATACGCTAGATGTTGCCATGAATATCAAACATGGTACGCGTTATAAAGCCTTTGCAGAGGTTCAAAAACGCTTTGCGATTGACATTACCGATGAAGGATTGACCACTGATTTTGCAGGTGGTTTATTAGGCAATGTCGGGGTAGATGCTCGTCATTATCAGCGCTTAGATAAGCATTCTATTTTTGCCGCTCGTTTTGCCGCAGCGACTTCTTTTGGCTCGGAGCGTATTTTATATTACTTGGGTGGGGTAGATAATTGGTTGATTCCACAATTCAATAATACCATTCAAGTGCCACAAGACCCTGAATACGCGTATCAGACCATTGCGACTAATATGCGTGGGTTTAGAAGTAATATTCGTAATGGTAGTTCGTATGCAGTATTGAATACGGAGCTACGCGTACCGTTGATTAAATACTTATCTAAAAATCCAATTAAGTCATCGTTCTTACGCAATTTCCAAGTCGTTGGATTCTTTGATGTAGGTACGGCATGGGAAGGTTTATCGCCCTTCGATGATGATAATCCATTGAACACCATTGTTATAGAAAACCCAAATTCGCCTGTACGAGTAAAAGTCAATTACTTCCGTGATCCCATCGTAGCAGGTTATGGTTTTGGGGTCAGAAGCACCATCTTTGGCTATTTTGTCCGTTTAGATTATGCATGGGGTATAGAAACGGGTGTGGTGCAAGACCCTGTTTTCTATTTGTCTTTAGGCTTAGATTTTTAATATTCCAAAATCCGTATTGTACTGAACGAATGAAGGGGAATAAATGAAACACGGATTTAACGGATTGAACAGATAAAACGGATTTTTTTAAAAATATTGTCTGATCCGTTTTATCCGCTCAATCCGTCTGATCCGTGTTTCATTTGTACAAACTACCGATAAAAGAAATACTAATTATACAGATTTTTTGATATTGTTTTTTCGGTCGTTGGTGAAGATTTTTCTTTTGACGATTGGCGTTTGCCCAAAACTTAGCAATAGCCCTACTTCAATCTCCGTTGCTTTGAGATAGTTGAATAATTGCAGTTCATGTGCTTCCACAATTGGCGTTGCCTTTAACTCCAAAATAACTGCATCCTCTACAATTATATCCGCATAATATTTACCGATTTTCTCTCCTTTATAATAGACCTCAATATACTCTTGAGATTTACAAGATAATCCATGTTTTGCCAATTCAATCAATAAGGCTTTTTCATAAACGCTCTCCAAAAATCCAAATCCCAACTCATTATACACCACAAAAAAACAGTGAATAATCTTATCCGTTAGGGCTTCATGTAATAACATAATCCAATTTTTTAAGATCATAAAAATAAATCCGTTTGATCCGCTCGATCCGTATCATCCGTGTTTCATTTGTACGAATTACAGATAAAAAGAAACGTGGATTAGATAGATTTTTTCAAGAACGCATCAATCCACTTTCCTTCTCGCCCACGCTGTATATCATCTCGAATGGCTTGAAACCAGGACTTACCATCCCATGTAATTTCTTTTTCAAATTGCATAAAGAGTAACGGTAAAATAAATTTAAGTTTGGTTTGACTATTTGGAGCAAGGTTAATCGCTGCTTTGGTCGCTGTCCATTCTTCTACAATTGACTCAGCCGTAGGGAATTTTTGCACTAAATCCTCCATACCATCTTGTACCGCTTTAATGACTTGTTCTGCATAAGTCATAGATAGATTCAATTGATTCGCATCCAATTGTTTTAAAAGGGCAAGTAATTCATACTGCTGCGTATCACTTTTAGCGATCAATTGATTGAGGAGTTGTTCTTGTGTACCCAATTGTTGTCCAATTTTTTTCAATTGCTGATCGACTTTAGCAATATCCTTTTTAGGAACTGCACGAGCTTGAGTTCTAGTAGAAAAATGTAAAATACTTCGTTTAATTTGCTGTTGAGCGGTACGCCAATCTGTCTGATTCATTTCGCCTAAATAATAAAATCGCTCAATTTCGTTAAAACGACTCATGAGCAAAATCGCTTCATTATTATCTTCTTTATCCAATAGGTCTAAGGCTTTTTTGACCTCATCATTTTTTATCAATTCTCTAATAGATTCTTCTTGTGTCAAGTGAGGTTGATACGTGCCTTCTAGGATTTCTAGGACTTGAACATCTTCATAACTTTTATCACATTCAATCGTTCGTTTATTCCGTTCTTTACGAGTTTTAAGACTTTGAAACGTATAAAAATGTGGCAAATCTAAAGTCTGACATAAGCTACAATTACATGGTAAATTCTTTTTAACCCGCATTTGCTTTCCAAAGCTATCATTGATTCTATCGACTGCCTGCTGAATCGTAGTAGATAACCAAACGCAATGTTTCCCCTTAATCCGTATTTCCAATTTTCGCTCCCCATAGGTTTCAATGACTTGTGCATCCGTATTTTCGTAGGTAAATACACAGCCTTTTCGCCATGCCATGGTATGAATATCTTTAATTAAATCATGCAATTCCACAATCAATCGCTCCAACATTCCTTTAGGCATAAAAGCATATTCATAATAAATAATCAAATTAAGATGGTCATCCCAATAATAATCTGGCTTTTCTTTGGGCAACAATTGAGGAGAGACATATAAATCCTCCTTATACGGTACTCTATAGCAGAGTTTAAACTTCTCCATCAACTGCAATAACTCATCATGCTTCTCTTCAAAGGGCGTATTGTCCCAAATAGCCTGTGCCATATCATAAGAAAAATGCCCTTTAGCAGTTTGAACGCCTTTATCATCTAAAATGGCATACACCCCTTTCGTAGCCCAATCATTTTTTAAAATCACCAATTTCTTCAATAAGGCATTAGATGCTGTATTTTAAAAGTGTAAAATAATCCCCAAATCATGGAAAAAGCTACTGAGTCGCTGAATCGCATCTTTTTCTTCAATACCATTGTTTTTACAGATTTTTCTAAATTCAATATTAGAAATATAAGGCACTTCTTCCGCTCGTTGTTGCAACGCATTCCGAACGGCGACCCACTTTTTAGGGACTTCACTGCCTACGTGTGGCAATCGCTGAATATCTAATTGAATATCATCAATCAACTGTTGTAAGCGACCATCGGTGGTATTCGATAAATCCGAATCTCGGAGGTATAAGATATTTTTAAAATGCCCTTGTAAGCCTCGCAAATCAAAATCTGTAGGCGACCCTGCCACTTCATTTTGTACAATCACCACAGGACTACCCTCACTAAAAAGGTTAATCATTTGCATCCAATGATTAAAATCGGTGGTATTTGAACGGGTATTATTGACAATCACATAAAATGACCGCTTGGTCAAAAAAAACTGATGCGTTGCATGATAGATTTCTTGCCCACCAAAATCCCAAATATTGATACGAAACGGCGTATCTCTTTGATTAGGACTAATATTATTAATTTCCTTTGCTTTTACATCAATACCTCGGGTTCTATCCGCATCTTTTTTAGGCATTTCGGCATGGATATTTTCAAGTTTTCTAGCTAGGGTCGTTTTGCCAGATTCGCCTTCGCCTACGATTAGGAGTTTAGCTTCGTAGAGGTAGTCAACACCTTGTTGTGCTATATCTTCAAAGTATTTTAAAACGGCTTTATTCCCTTGTTTTACTATTTCGGGAGGAGGTGTAACCAAAGGATTATTCTCCAATATAATACCATGAGGATTCCAATCCCAATGAATTAGAATACCTTTTTGAATTAAATGTAGGATAGGACTGATGTCAGAGATTTGATTAGAATTTAAATCCAAAGATTGCAATTGCTTCAAGTCTGCTAAAAAGGAGATGTCCGTGATTTGGTTAGAACTCAAATACAAAGATTGCAACTGCTTCAAGTCTGCTAAAACCGAGATAACCGAAATTTGGTTAGAACTCAAATACAAAGATTGCAATTGCTTCAAGTCTGCTAAAACCGAGATATCCGTGATTTGGTTAGCACTCAAATACAAAGATTGTAATTGCTTCAAGTCTGCTAAAACCGAGATGTCCGTGATTTGGTTAGAACTCAAATCCAAAGATTGCAATTGCTTCAAGTTTGCTAAAACCAAGATATCCGTGATTTGGTTACCTTTCAAATCCAAAGATTGCAATTGCTTCAAGTCTGCTAAAACCGAGATATCCGTGATTTGGTTA
>CAYLSF010000459.1:0-6053 GCA_964385675.1 uncultured Saprospiraceae bacterium | reverse complement strand
ATATAAGACAAATGTATTAGCTAAAACCCAAACTTGCAATTTTTATTTAGACTTTTTAAAAATAAGTAAATGTTAAAATTTATCGCTGATCGTTGATTGGATTGTAAATATTTGATTATTAAATCTTTGAATGTAAGTGTAATTGTGATAAAGAAATTGCAGAAATGATATTTGTTTACATAGAGTAGTGAAAGTTTACTGCATAGATGGAATTATTATACTTTAAAATTTGTCAATGATCTTTTTTCTTTTAAAAAATGGTCATTCCATTTCAAATGGAATGACCATTTTTATTTAATTTACGACTCAATTTAAATAAAATGACAATTCAACAATTCAAAAGCCAACTGAAACCCTCTTCCGATTGGTCACCTTATCTGAAAGCCCTATGGTATGATGGACAAGGAGACTGGAAGGGAGCACATGATATTGTAGATAGTATGTATGGTATGGATGCTGCTTGGGTTCATGCTTATTTACATCGGAAAGAAGGAGACCACTGGAATGCTAATTATTGGTACAATCAAGCAAATAGAACTATGCCCAAATTATTATTAGTAGAGGAGTGGGAAAGTTTAGTGAATCATTTTATTGAAAAGAGAGGGTAGCGAGAGTTACTTTAGTGTTATAAATTAATTTTTAAAATTTGGTTGATAAAATAGTTGAGCCATCCGTTCACTGTCAACCAACTGTCAACCGTTACTTCATGAAAACCACCGAATTAACCAATTGGGAAAAGTCAGGGAAATATGTCAAATTAGGCAAATTTCAACATCAAGTTTTTTATAAAGATATTGGGAATAAGGACGCTGAGCCATTGAAAACATTATTGCTTTTACATGGCTTTCCAGAATCGTCTTATTCTTATCATAAAGTGATTCCTGCTTTAGCAAAGCACTTTGAGCGAGTTGTCGTTTTTGATATGATAGGTTATGGGTTGAGTGATAAACCTTATGAAAATTATGCGTATTCTCTTATCGAACAAGCAGATATTGCCTTACAAATTTGGCATCATGTAGGGGTAAAAGGTGGACATCTATTATCGCACGATATGGGCGATAGTGTAGCTACAGAATTGGTTACTCGTCATGTTTCTCATCTAATACCAGGCTGGTTTTCAGCAGGTTTTCAGAGTTTTACTTTTACGAATGGTAGTATGGTATTGGATTTAGCAAAATTGAGAATTACACAGAAAATACTACTATCGAAGCGTGGTCGTTTGATGAGTAATTTTTCTACATTCGGTATCTTTAATCAACAAATCCGCTCTGCACATGGAAATGATAAATTATCAGATGATGATATTAAACTCTTATGGGATAATGTAGTCCAACAAGACGGAAACAAGAAAACCTATCTTATGATTAAGTACTTGAATGATAGAAAAAGATTTGAAAAAACGAGGTGGTTACCGGCTTTGAGTCAAGTAACTTTACCCATTCATATCTGTTGGGGAGAGGCGGATAATGTTGCTAGAGTTACTATGGCACACTATTTAAAGAAGAATGTTTGTCCCTCTGCCGTATTGACTTTAATGCCCGGTGTTGGTCATTTTTGCCAATTGGGTAGTCCTGAAATTTGGGCAGAAAGTGTGTTAGGATTTTATCAAAAGTTATAATAATCAGCTTATTAAATCATTTATAGTGCAAGTCTAGAGAGGTTTGGTTGTCGAATAAATATATTTTTCATAAAAAATCATTTATACATGAAAAGAACAACTACATTTTCACTTCTTGCTGGATTTTTATTTATTCTAACCTCTGGAACTATTGATTTAAGTAACTTAGATAATTACGCTAATCAAGCTGTTCCTGCTTACATTACTAAAGACAACACCACCAATAATCCCATAACTGATGAAGGGGCAACCTTAGGTCGTGTTTTATTTTATGACAAAAAGTTATCCTCAAATAACACGATTGCTTGTGCAAATTGTCATGTACAAGAATTTGCTTTTGGAGATACAAGTTTTGTTAGTCAAGGCGTAAATGGTACGACAGGGCGTCATTCTATGCGTCTAATTAATGCTAGGTTTTCAGAAGAGATGCATTTCTTTTGGGATGAAAGAGCAAATACACTTGAAGAACAATCTACCATGCCAATTCAAGATCACCTTGAAATGGGCTATAGCGGTACAAATGGTGACCCTGATCTAAACCAACTATTAGTTAAACTAGATGGATTAGATTACTACGATGATTTATTTTATGCCGCTTTTGGGGATACTGCAATTACAGAGGCAAGAATTCAACAGGCTTTAGCTCAATTTGTGAGAAGTATTCAATCCTTTGATTCCAAATATGATATTGGAAGGGCTGCTGCCAATAATGATATGCTGCCTTTTAATAATTTTACTACTAACGAAAATCAAGGTAAATTTTTATTTATAGCACCTCCTCAGATAGATGCAAATGGCGTTCGTGTAGGAGGTGGGGCAGGTTGTGCCGCTTGTCATCGAGCACCTGAGTTTGATATTGACCCTAATATGGGGCATAATGGAATCATAGGGTCACTTTTGGGCGGAGTTGAATTGAACAATACTAAATCACCTACTTTGAGAGATTTAGTAAATCCCAACAATGTACCTAATGGACATTTTATGCACAATTCATCTTTTGCGAATTTAAATGGAGTAGTCGCACACTATGATAACATATCCAGTTTTCCCAATAATCCCAATATTTTTCAAGCAATGGATCCCAGGTTGCGTCCAAATGGTAATGCAATTGTGCTAAATTTAACCGTGCTTGAACGGCAACAAATTGTCGCTTTTTTGAGGACACTAACGGGAACGGATGTTTATACCAATCCAAAATGGTCTGATCCTTTTGATGCCAATGGGGATATTACAATTCTGGGTGGTATTACTCCAACGGAAGAAAAATTAGCCACTTTTGATTTATCTATTTTTCCTAATCCAACGACTCAATTCCTCAATATTGTAAGTGAAGTGGATAATTATCAAATAGAGGTTTTTACGATTAGTGGTAAAAGTGTATACACCGCAATATCAACTCAAAATACGGAGCGAATTGATTTAAGTCATTTATCTAATGGTATTTATTTCATTAAGATTCAAAATATGGATGATTTGACAATGGCTATTCATAAAATTATAAAACATTAAACAAGTTCATTATTAAAACACATGATTGTAGAAAAGCACACTTGATTTTTAGGTGTGCTTTTCTAGTCATTGACAGCTTTTTTTTAGTCGTTTGCCGATTATTTTTAATGAGTTTATAGAAAAATCGTTTTTTTGAATTTTAAAAGAAAGACCATGCAAAAGCGATTTAATTCAAAAGTTGATATGTTATTTGAAGTGATTCTTTGGGGAACAATTGCTTTACCTTTAATATTTTTTATGGTTGAAATTCCTAATAATGCACTTTTGATGATACAATTGGTTTGTATTCCAACAGCAGCCTTAATGGTTTGGGCAAGATTTGGTACATATTATACTATAACGGATTCTGAATTGATTTATCAAAGTGGCCCTTTTGGAAATAAATTAGACATTAACCGAATTCAAAAAGTGTATAAAACAACCAATGATCCTTTTAATTCAGGCGGATTATCCATGGATAAAATTTCAATTAAAGTCAAAAAACATGCGACCGTCAATATCTCACCAGAAAATAAAGAGGCATTTATTGCGACCTTACAACAGGTAAATCCTAATATTGAAGTAGTGGAATAAGGAAGATTGAGTCGCTCCTGTGTCGCTGATTGTGTCGCCTTCGGCTGATTGTGTGATTGTTATTATAATCACTAAGAACTAAACATAAATTTCGCTAATGTAATTTATCAAAATTATCACACAATCAGCGAGGAACAAGCGACTCAATCAATCTTATAATCATTTAGGATGATACACCTTCTTTGCTTCTTTCATAATTTTTTCTTTATCAAAAGTCATTGGCTTCGTCTTTTTCTCCACGTATAATCGCATTTGATCCGTATAATGTGGGCTATCTTCATGTGCAGATGCTCCATAAGCATTGACGGATTCTATTTTGACGCCATCTTTTGAAAATTGAGCCAATTGAATATAGGAATCCCCAGCCATTGCTCTAAATTGACCATTTTCGTGAGGTGTAGTATATAAGGCAGCAATAACGTCAGGTGCACCACTTACTGAATAACTTACCTCTCCTCTAATGTGTCGTTGTAATTGACCCAATGGAACATAGGTGGAATTATAATATTTTAAAAGGTGCTTTTTTGATGCCTCTAATGCTTCTACAAATGCCGATTCTGGCAATGTATTAAAAGATTTGGTTAGACTTTGTTCTTGTAAGGGTTTATAAAGTTTGGGCAATGCTAATACGAAAATCGTAGCCGCATAGCTTTCAACATTCGTTTCTCTATCCCAATTTTTAAGTTGAGTAATTAAATCTGCAACTTGTGGATATTTATTTTCATCCAATTGAAATAGTTGCTCGATGTTGGTAATCGTAAAAGAATAAGAAGGATTTGGCATCCAACTAATATCATATTTAATTCGCTTAAATTCCTCAAAGTCTATCTTTCCCTTTTCACTGAATAGACGCTGCATACTTAGACTTCGATTATTATCGCCTCGTAAGTAGCCCATTGTTTTATTAAATGTATTAGAATCAATATTTTCCTCTACGGCTGTGGCATTGAAAGGCGTATTATTGGTATTGAACACATAACCACACTTAGGATTAAAGATTTGTGCAAGGCTATCAATAGGATAATATTTTTCTTCCCAAACTGTTTCGGAAGTGTTACTCGGTAATACTTTTTGCCAGTTATATTTTGAATTCCGAATGGGAATATTACCATTTCCTAATTGTAAAATATTTCCTTTTCTATCCGCATAGGTAATATTAGTAGAACCAATACCGTGCAGATCTAAAGCGGCTCTAAATTCCTTATAGTTGGTCGCTTTATTCATACGATACCATTGTTCCGCAGCTTTAATCGTTGTTCGATTTGGAGAAAAACGGAGGGCGTAAAATCCATCTTTATTTTTAAAAACTAAACCGTGTTTGCTACGATAGACCTTGCGTTTAATAGGAATCTTTAAACCTAATATTTTTACTTTCGTTCGGAATACTCTAGTTTTTAAGTCTATCCATTTACTGTCAAATTCATATTTCAATTTTTCCGTAGGGTGCATTTTCAATTTATAAATATCACACATATCAGGTGCATTCACCGTATGTGTCCAGCCCAAATTGGGTGTACTACCTAAAAACAACGTGACCCCTCCAGGGAAATTCGCTCCTATCATTTTCCAACCTTCTTCGCTTTCCACATGTGCTTCATACCATGCTAAAGGCCCTTCAAGCGGTTGATGAGAATTTACAGCTAAGTAAGTGTTGCCATCTTTGGTTTTATTTCCATTTACGGCTAGTCCATTTGAACCTTGCGGCAATTCATCTCGCTTGATTTGACGATTAAAAATTTTCGCAATTTCATTGTGGACACCCGCCAATAAAGTTAAGTTCAGTACATAACCTTGTAAAATATCTTTCTCATTTATGGGAAAAATACCTTTTGCTCGTACTTCGCTGGGATTTTTAGCGGCATAAGCATTTACCCCTTGTACGAATCCATTTAACACCTTTTTAAACTCAGGCGAAACTTCTTTTTCATAATTAGCATCTACGTATGTTTTAGTATCTAAGGCAAATACAAAAAAGTCGAATATTGCCCCATCTTTTCCAACTACAGAACCTAACTTATTCTTTACCGCCAATAAGTTCTGTTGCATAGAATGAAAGTCATCTTCAGCCGTTGCCCACGCTAAGCCATATGCAACTTCGGCATCCGTCTTAGCATAAATATGTGGCACGCCCCATTTATCTCGTACTATGGTAATATTATCAGGATTGATTTGTGCAAAAAGGGAAATCGTAATAAATGTAGTTAATATCGTAATTATGGTTTTCATATTTGGTTATGCTTTATATCAATGAATAATAGATAGTTGAACGGTATAAATAGCATCAAGTTGATTCAAATCCAAAGAATATTTTTCATTATAGATAATATCCATTCGAGATTTTAGATTTTCAATT
>CAYLSF010000458.1:0-6059 GCA_964385675.1 uncultured Saprospiraceae bacterium | reverse complement strand
TAATATGATTTAATAATTTATTTCAAAATTTGTAATTTATTAATTTTGGTTGAACGTCTATTTTTATCGTATCGTTCTTCAAATAACGGATAACCGATAACAAATAACAGACAACCATAAACTTAAAAAATCAGCTTCATGAAAATGTTTAACATTAATGCGGCACTTACTGTATTACTAATTTTTGTAGTCAGTACAGTAGCTATGGCACAAGACAAACAATCGGATGACCAAAAAGAGGAGAAGGTTATCATTATTAAAGAAACAAAGGATAAGGATGGTAAAATTAGGGTAGAAACCATTACAAAGGAAAATGGCGAAATAGAGGTAGAAGTTACCGTTGATGGAGAAGTAGTAGATGTAGAAGACGTAGAGGATATTGAAATTATTGAATTAAAGGATGGAAATTCCTTCTTTGAGGATAATAGTTTTGAGACGGTTTATGATTTAAAATTAAAGTTAAATGAAGATTTTAATTTTAACTTCAAAGATGATGATCGTGGTCAATTAGGCGTCATGCTTGAAACCAAAGAAGGTGTTAAAAATGAGGAAAAAGGTACGGTCGTCATCAGCGAAGTATTTGAAAATAGTGCGGCGGAAGCTGCAGGATTAAAAGCAGGTGATATTATTACCGCAGTAGATGGAAAAGCGGTAACAACCATTTCGGAAGCAGTAGAAGCCATTAAAGCCCACAAAGCTGAAGAGGATGTTAAAATTGATTATACAAGAGATGGTAAAGCCGCTAGTGTTACAGCAACGCTAAAGAAAGCAAAACAACGCAACACCTTTATGTGGAAAGGGGATGATGGTCAGTCTTTTCAGTGGCAAGGAAAGAATGATCTTTTTGAAGATAGAGATATTCATGTTTTTAAAACCCATCAAAATAAGGGATACTTAGGAATTAATATAACAGATAACGAAAACACTAAAGGAGCAGTAATTACTGATATTAATAAAGAAAGTGCAGCAGAAGCAGCAGGATTGAAAAAAGGAGACGTTATTACAGGCATTAATGGTCAAAAAGTAGAATCAGTTAATGACCTATTAAATGCAATGGATGGTAAAAAAGTCGATGATGAAATCACCATTGATTATACAAGAGATGGAAATACGGCACAAGTAAAAGCTACACTTCAAAAAGCTGCCAATAGACGATTTGGTTTTTTCCGCTCTGATGATGGTGATGATTATGAAATAGAGATCGAAATGGATAATGAAGGCGATAAAAATCACCATTGGATTGAAAAAAAGATAGAAAAACACCTTGGAAAAGTTTCAATGAGTCAAAAAGGATTTTTGGGTGTCTATTTAGGCGGTGATGATGAAAATGGTGTAAAAATCAACGGTGTAGTAGAAGAAGGAGCAGCGGAAAGAGCGGGCTTGCAAAAGGGTGATATTATCACTAAAATAAACGATACTGCCATTGAAGAATATGATGACTTATCAAAAGCATTAAAAGATACGAAACCAGAAGAAGTCATTAAAGTCACGTACACCAGAGATGGACAATCCAAAACAGTAGATGTTACTTTAGGTAAAATGAAAATGCCTAAAATGGATGCCATCATTAAAGGTTCGGGTTTGGATAAATGTGACGATGGTTCAAAACGCATTGTCATTATCAAGAAGAAAGGCGAGGAAGAGGTAGAAGTTGAAACCGAGATAGAAGAAGAGATTGAAATTGATAATCCAAATCAATTGGAGTTTCAATCTATGGATTTATATCCAAATCCCAACAATGGTACATTTACACTAAACTTCCAAACAGATAGTAAAGAAGCGATAACGGTTCAAGTCTTAAGTATTCAAGGTAAAGAGGTGTTCCGTGAAGAAATTAAAGATTTTAGCGGAAGTTATACCAAAAAGATTGACATTACCAATCAAGCGAAAGGAGTATACTTTTTGAACATTCTACAAGGAGAGCAAAAAATGACTAAGAAGTTGATTTATAATTAATTGAGAAACGAGAATAGAGAGCAGAGAATAGAGATAAAATTTCTTACTTTTAAATTTGTCTCTAGTCTCTGTTCTCTTCTCTCTGCTCTGTACTTATTTAAACGCATTAAACCCAGTAACATCCATCCCTGTAATCAGCAAATGAATATCGTGTGTTCCCTCATAGGTTAATACCGTTTCCAAATTCATCATGTGACGCATAATCGGGTATTCATTAGTAATCCCCATACCACCATGAATTTGACGAGCTTCTCTAGCAATTTCTAACGCCATTAAGACATTATTACGTTTTGCCATAGAAATTTGAGCAGGCGTTGCTTTTCCTCTATTCGCTAATGTACCTAATCGCCAAGCTAACAACTGTGCTTTAGTGATTTCGGTAATCATTTCCGCCAATTTCTTTTGCGTCAATTGAAACGCACCAATTGGTTTTCCAAACTGAATACGCTCTTTAGAGTAGCGTAAGGCTGCATCATAACAATCCATTGCTGCACCTATTGCCCCCCATGCAATTCCATATCTCGCTTTGGATAAACAAGATAAAGGCCCTTTTAAACCTTTTACATTCGGCAATACATTTGCTTTGGGTACACGCACATCTTCAAAAACCAATTCCCCTGTAATAGATGCTCTCAAAGACCATTTCCCTTTAATCACAGGTGCTGTAAATCCTTTCATCCCTTTTTCTACAATCAACCCTCGCACAACACCTTCTTCATCTTTTGCCCACACCACGGCTACATCTGCAATCGGAGCATTAGTGATCCACATTTTTGCACCATTCAGAATATAGCTATCGCCATCATCTACAATATTTGTCACCATACCACTCGGATTAGAGCCATGATCGGGTTCCGTCAATCCAAAACAACCAATCATTTCACCTGCCGCTAGTTTTGGCAAATACTTCATCCGTTGTTCCTCCGAACCAAAGCGGTAAATCGGATACATGACCAAAGAACCTTGTACAGAAGCCGCGGAACGTACACCTGAATCGCCTCTTTCCAATTCTTGCATAATAATTCCATACGCAATTTCATCCATACCCCCACAACCATATTTAGCAGGTAAACTCGGCCCAAAAGCACCGATTTCAGCTAAACCTTTTACCAAATGACGGGGATAAATTGCTCGTTCTGCCGCATCTTCAATAATTGGACTCACCTCTTGCTTGACCCAAGCCCTTACCGCATCTCTAGCCATAAGGTGATCGTCTTCCAAGAGTTCATCAATATTGTAATAATCGTGTCCTTGAAACTGATCTGTCTTAGCAGATCGGTGGAAAGTCGTTGATTTAATTTCTGTTAGCATAATTTTAGTATTTTTCGGGTTGCGAGTTGCGGGTTACGAGTTGCGAGTTTTCCGAATATTCGTTCAACTCGTATCTCATAACTGGCAACTCGTAACTCGCCATGCAAATCTCGTTAAATTTTTAGAGTTGATCAAGTATTGTGCAGCAATGTTGAATTTCGGCTTCGGTATTGTAATAATGAACGGAAGCACGAACTAGATTATGGGCTAAATTTCGTTTTTGCATATCTAATAATGTTCCATTATAAAAGATGGGAGAGCAGTTAATTTGATGCTTAGAAAGGTGCGTCAAAATCTGTTCTCTAGTGTATCCCTTTTTAGATAAAGAAACCAGTCCTCCTTTTTGCTGACCAATATCATGAACTTGAACGCCTTTTACTTGCTGCAAACTATCTCTCAATAAATTCCCCAAATATTGAATGCGATGCTGAATCCGTTCCATACCAATAGCATCTGCATATTCTACGGATTTTTTTAAACCTAAAATCAATCCTTTATTGGATTCCCAATTTTCAAAACGGCGAGCATCGTTTCTAATGTCAAAAGAAGTTGCGCTTTCCCAAGAAGCAGAATGTAAATCTAAAAACGGCGGTGTTAGTTGCTCATAAACCGCTTGACGTACATATAAAAACCCTGTACCACGAGGGCCTCGTAAATATTTACGCCCCGTAGCTGACAACATATCACAGCCTATTTTTTCCACATTAATTGGAATTTGACCAATAGACTGACAGGCATCTAGTAAGTATAAAATACCATTGGCTTTAGCAATTTCCCCGACCGCTTCAGCAGGGTTAATTAATCCCCCATTTGTTGGAATATGAGTGACAGAAATCAACTTTACCGTAGGGGAAATCATTTTTTCTAATGCCTCCACATTGATTTGCCCTTGTTCATCACTTGGAATGACTTTGATTTCAATACCGATCTGCTCTTGCTTCTGTAAATAAGAAATATAGTTGGTTGCGTATTCTGCTTCGGAAGTGAGTATAATATCCCCCTTTTCAAAAGGAATCGCATGAAAGGCTTTATGCCATGCTTCTGTTGCATTTTCTACTAAGGCTATTTCATTTGCCTTTGCTCCAATAAATTGTGCAATAGTAGTATAAGTCTGTTCTAAGTCCGATTGATATTTAGCTGCCATCTCATACCCTCCATACTTTGCTTCTTCCGCTAAATAATCTTGTACGACTTGACTCACAGGATTAGGTATTAAAGCTGCCCCTGCATTATTGAAGTGTGTAACGTATTGTGTACCGATAGTTTCGGCTCTTAATTGTTTGATTTCATTTGGTGAAAAGTGCATAGGCATTACTTGTTGTTTAAAATAATGAGGTGAAGATACGGACTTAAATAAGAGGTTTTCAGTATTAACAAGGTAATTGAATCAAAAATATTTGTTCTTTCATGCTCGGATATATTTCCATTTCTTATAGCGTATGATTTTAAACCTAAAAAGTACAAGCAAACTGTCATATTCAAGGTGTTAACTAGACTAATACAAGTAGAATATTTAAGTAGAACATAAAACAAATCAAATGGATTTAAAACTTGAAACTACTTTTTTAACAGGGCTTGAGCAAAACAAGCAAAAGATACTTCGTATTTGCTCTGTTTATGCCAAAAATGAGGAGGATAAGAAAGACCTTTTTCAAGAAGTGTTATTAAATCTCTGGAGGTCAATGCCTTCATTTAAGGCAAATAGTTCTATCAGTACTTGGATGTATCGAGTAACATTAAATGTCTGTATTAGTGCTCAGACAAAGTTAGTCAAAAAGAAAAAACGCTTCATCAATATGGACAGCGTTAAATTATCGCAATATAAGGGTGCTACAACTACCACAGAAGAGCATCCTCAACTCCAATATTTACGAAGTTGTATCACTAAAATGAATGAATCAGATAGGGGCGTTATTGCCCTCTATCTTGAAGAATTACCTTATAAAGAAATCGCAGCCATTACAGGTTTAACAGAAAACCATGTAGCTGTGAAAATTAAACGTATCAAAAAGAAATTATTGAACTGTATAAATAATAAATCATGATTGAAAAGGAATTAATAAAAATCTGGCAATCTTCTCCTAATCAGGAGCAAGTCAAGTTTGAAAAATCACGATTGATGATAGATGTTCAAGCCAATGTAGATCAATTCCATAAAAGTATGAAATGGTTGTATTTACGGGAAGCAATCGGGGCAATTGTTGTTATACCTATATTTGCGGTATATGCCTTTATTTTTCCACAAATACTGACCAAAATAGCTTCGGTGTTAATTATATTATGGGGTATCTATATTTTACGGGTTATTCAAAAAACGCAAAAGCAAATACCACTAGAATATACGACAAGCTATTTAGAATATTTACATCAAACTAAATCATATTTAGAATTACAAAAAAAATTAAGGGATAATATAATCTACTGGTATGTTTCACCCTTGTTCTCTTTTGTATTCTTATTTATGTTAGGTTTTGTTATTGACGAACCTAATATCATCACTTACATCATGCAAATTGGTACTTTCTGCTTCGTCTGTGGGGGGATTATTTATCTTTTAAATAGAATATCTTCTAAAAAATTTGTAGAACCTAAACTCAAAAAGGTAAATGAATTAATTCTAACATTGGAAGAGTAGATTGAATCATATCACCTATTAACCTAGTGTAGTTCATTTAAATTAGTCGACGACTTAAACTCCTATAATTTATTGATTTTCAATAATTAAAATCAATAAATTATGCTCAACTGTTTACAATGAACTACGCTAGATTATATAGCAAACACAATAGAGG
>CAYLSF010000457.1:2811-6064 GCA_964385675.1 uncultured Saprospiraceae bacterium | reverse complement strand
CATTATTCCAAATACCTATCATTTATACTGGAATCTATCTCCTGAAGGATTTAGAAAACGAATGCTCAAAGAGCATAACAACTTTTGGACAGATGCTCGAAAAGCTAAAGCTAAAAAGTGGAATTTAACGCCTATGCAGATTTATACCTTAGCTTCAATAGTAGAATCAGAAACACAGGCTAATCAAGAAAAATCTAAAATTGCAGGTGTTTATCTCAATCGACTCCAAAAAGGAATGTTGCTACAAGCTGACCCGACCGTAAAATTTGCAGTCGGTGATTTTGGGTTGCGTCGTATTTTAAATGTTCATCTAGCTGTAGAATCTCCCTACAACACCTATAAATATGCGGGTTTACCACCAGGGCCTATTTATATGCCTTCGGTTACTACACTAGATAAAACCCTCAACGCAGAAAACCACGATTATCTATACTTCTGTGCTAAACCCGATAACTCTGGCTTACATGCTTTTGCTAAAACCCTTCAAGGTCATAATGCCAATGCTGCTCGTTTTCATCGGTGGTTAAATCAGCGGAATATTCGGTAGATTGGTTATTGGTTCTTAGTTGTCAATTCTTGGCTATTGGATCAATTTACCAACTGGTAACCAAGAACTAATCATAAAAAAACGCCAGACAATTACTCGCCTGACGCATCTGGTGTTCGCATAGATTTAATGCAATTGTATATATGATAGACATACGACAGAGCGTATGGATTGATTTAGTTTAGGTAATCTCCAATTGCATTTTTAGTTGATTTACAATTCATTATACTCAATTACATTTAATTCGTTTCATAATGTTTGAGGTTATATGATGAACGATTTGTTTCAGGTAGGTAACGTGGAAAATTATAGAATTAACGTTTAGCTATTGGATGTCTATTAAGAAAACTAAGAACCGATAACGAATAACCAAGAACAAACTCACTTCCTAATCCTTAAATAGCTTTTCAAAAGAATCTTCAAAAAACTTCGTCCTTCTTGCCAAAGGATTTTAAAATTCATAGTGGAAAAGATAATATTAGGCTTGAGTGTTACATCAACAGGAGTGAGTTGAATGTCTTTTTGTTGAGCTGTTAGAAAGATAAATTCTAAGTCGAATAAGTAGCGATCAATTTCTGTGCTTAGAAAAATAGCTTTTCCTTTTTGATTAAAACCTTTTAGACCACATTGTGTGTCAGTAATCGGTATGCGAAGTAGGTTTTTAATCATCCATTTTAAGCATTTAGAAATCCAAACCCTTACTGTAGGTACTTTTTCATAGTATGTTGAAGCTCTTCTACCTGCAGCTACATCGTGTTGACGTTTAATGAGTGTTTGATAAACGGCTATGAAACTTTCAATCGTGTAAGGAAAATCAATATCGGTATAAATACATAAATCATGCTTTGTCGCTTTTATGCCTTGTCGTAAAGCATAACCTTTTCCTCTATTTTGAGTGTAAGAAATATATTGAAAGTTGGAAATATGCTTTTTTAAATACTCAATTTTCGTGGGATCAATATTTTGAGTAGAGCCATCATTAACTACATAAAGGTGTAAAGTCACTTCGGGTAATGCCTTTTGAATTGTCTCCATATTCTGAACAATCCGTTCCGCCCAATCAGGTAATGGATTGTAACATGGTAAGACAATATCTAAATGCATCATTCCTCAAAATTTAGTTGTAATAGATAAAGCCGTAAAAATAGAATGGGGAATTGAGAATTGAGAATTGAGAATTGAGAATTTCGACTTTTAACTAAAATATCATTGTTTATTTTAAGATCATGTATTCATAGATATGTAAAAAGGGTGAATCGTTAATGATTCACCCTTTTTGCGTATTTAAGATGGATAATTCTCCATTCCTAATTTTCAACTCTCAATTCAAGCATTATTCTCCAGCAATTTCTTTGATGTGATCTTCTAAATCTTCCTCATCACCTAATTTGTAACCGCTATGTGTGTAAACTACATTTTGATTTTTATCCACTACGATTGTAGCAGGTACATCTTGAAACCCTAAAGCCTTGTGTAAGTCACGGTTTTTATCACTTAAAATCCTGTATTCCCAACCTTTGGTTTTAACTAATGGTTTTACACGACGTAATGCTCTTTCTGTGTCAATCGTAATAGCAATAATCTCTACGTCATAGTCATCTTGCCAATCTGCATACAATTCTGCTAAATTATCCAATTCTAATTTACAAGGTTTGCACCAAGTTGCCCAAAAACTAATTACTGTAATCTTGTCTTTTTTTACAAAGTCTTTGATAGATTTTTTCTTGCCTGTTAATGTTGAAACAGTAACGTTAGGAAGTGCTTTTTGAGCCTGTACAGATGTAGCTACTAAGCAAAAAACAAGTGACAATAAAGTTAAGTATCTCATTTTGATAAAAATTTAAATAATGAATAGATGGTGTGTTGTGATTAACTAAAATAAACAGAACAGGCGGGCTGTCCAGTGTTTGTTCTCCTTAATAGGGATGTTAATTTACTACAAAAGTAACATACTTATTAAAAATAACGCCGATATTTTAAATGACAGTATTTATGCCAAACTTTTAAATTGGTTGAATTAATTGGTTTTGGGATTGTAAAAAGTGTATTAGAAAGGTATAAAAAGCTGATTAATAGATGAATAATTTAAAAAATGTAATGTATGCGACAATTTGAATCACTTAAATACTCGTTCAATCACAGTTTCTCGATAACTTGCTCCAATAGGTAATTTTACTTTTCCAATGACGACTTGGTTTCCTTCCAGCAATTCTATTTTATCAATGGCTACAATATAAGATTTATGAATTCTCATAAATTGTTGTGCGGGTAATTCAACTTCCAATTTTTTCATAGTATTGAGCGAAAGAATTCTCTCTTTTGGCGTATAATAGGCAACATACGATTGCATACTTTGAATGTATAAAATATCTTGGTGCTTGAGCCGGTGTATTTTATGTTCTGATTTGACGAGGATATAATCTTTTTCAGCAGTAGTTGTAGCGGTTTGTACGGTTGCATTAGGGGGCTGTAAACGATTGGATACCTTTGTTACAGCTTGAAAAAACCGCTCAAACCCAAAAGGTTTAAGTAGATAATCCACGACATCTAGTGTATAGCCTTCTAAAGCATATTTTTCATACGCTGTTGTGAAAACAACCAATGGTTTATGAGCTAGACTTTTTAAAAAATGTATTCCAGTGATTTGAGGCATTTGAATGTCTAAAAACATAACATCTATAGGGTTAGATTGTAACACTTGCAAAG
>CAYLSF010000457.1:0-2779 GCA_964385675.1 uncultured Saprospiraceae bacterium | reverse complement strand
GCGGCACTTGTGCGATGTAGGTTTTTAATAACTTTCGAGCCAAAGCTTCATCATCTACGACTATACATTTTATAGTTTTCATTATTTTAAATTCAATTTTAAATTAATGTTGAAAGCAGTATTAGTTTGTTCAATTGTTAATTGATGTTGATTAGGATATAATAATTCTAACTGACGTTGTACATTCTGCAAGCCTATACCCCCTACTTTATCTTTTTCATAGGGTTTAGCAGGAACACTATTGTTGACTTCAAAATGAATTAATGTATCATCACCTGCTAAAGTAATCTGAATCCAACCTTTTTCTATATCCTCAATATGACTATGCTTAAAGGCATTTTCAACAAAAGGGATTAATAGTAAGGGCGCAATTTTTACATCATGATTAGTATGGGTTATATCCATCTTAATATTAAGCGGTTCATCATCTTTGAGGCTAAATAATTCAATATAGTTTTTTAAATAAGCTAACTCCTGCTGTAAGTGTACTTTGCCTGCATCACATTCATACAATAAGTAACGTAGCATAGTGGAGAGTTTTAGTAAATTTTCACCCGCTTGCTTCGCATCTAGGACGGTCAAAGTATAAATGTTATTTAGTGCATTGAATAGAAAATGTGGATTTATCTGTGATTTTAAAAATTTGAGTTCTGCTTCTAGCTTCTCCGTTTTCAATTGAGCAGCCTCTTTTGCAGATTGGTTCGCATAAGTCGAAATTTCGAATAGTGTACTAACCAAAGAGCCTAATATGAGGGGAGGAAGTTTATCCATAACTTTAAAAATGCGTTTTCCTTGATCAGATAAAAACTGTGGAGCTGGATCAATTTCAGTACTAAATTCTAGATTTAATAATGCAAGTGCGATGACATTTAGCATTATAAATACTACTAAAATACACCCCAAAAATCCCAAAATATACTTTCTAGTTTCCCCTTTTTTATAATATTTAGGAAAAAGTATCCAACTATTTAAATAAGTAATCGTGAGTATTCCTGTCAACATTACGAGAGAACGAGGCATCAATGCCTGAAATTTTTGTCCGCTCAATAGCAAAAAAGGAATCATTAGCCATATTGTTATCCAAAAGGCAACTTGAATGAAAATCCTTGTTTTGGCAGATTGATTCATAACTCAATATTACGAATATTTAAGCAGGAATGTCCTTGTCTAATTATCAAGTGTGATGATTTATTTATCAACCCTTTAAAATACTTTACCAACACGTCTTTTTTCTATCCCAAAAAGAAAAATTCACCTTTTTTAGTTCGTGTATAAATTTATGGTATTGATGAAATAATTTCCTGTTAGCCAGTTGTATATCAGTTCTTTGTCTTTTTTATTTACAAAAAATTGAAAATTAAATTATGCGTACATTCGATGCAATGATGCTCTTAGGATTATTTTTATGCTTCACAAATCATCCGCTAAGTGCACAAGATTTCAAAGTTCTCAACGCTCCAAAAGGATATGCTCCGCTTGTAGTTGTTATTGTAGAATCCGATAAAGAAGCAGATATTGAAAAGTTGATTCATGCGAGAACAGAAAAGACACTTACTTTTATACTGGTTCAAGATAGTTTGAAGGTATCCGCCGTTCAAGAAAAATTAAATCAACTTTTGAATAGGAGTAATTTTCGAGTAGACAAACAATGTGTCAATTTAATTTTAGTAGGATCATCTAAATTATTTCATAATTATCAGTATCTACACAACACATTTTGGTCAAACCAATATTTCTTACAAACTGACAGTACTCAACTAGCCTCTTCCTTATTTGAAATTCATCCGTATTCTGAATCTAATTTTTTAAAATTAATTCCATTATTAGCCAATAAGCGACTATGGGGATTAGAACTTAAAGAAATAGAAGAACGGGGTAAAAAAGTTCTGATTGAAACGTCTACTAAAAATAGAGGGATGGGCTTAAATTTTAATTTAAATTATCCTTTATCTGATGAGAGTGTTTATTATCCTAATCAAATTACAGGATATGGACTACAGTTTCATAAGTTTTTTGCACCAAATTGGCGATTCAAAACTAAATTTGAGCTTGGTCTTAATATGCCGAACCCTCAAGACATGATGCAAGATATACTAGCGAGTCAAGGACTAGATTTTAGTGCGATTCTAAGTGGAAATCCGATTGAAATCTCAATAGACGAAACCATCAATGGTCATATTTTTGGCTCCTTATCTGTGGAGGGAAATTACTTTTTTAGACCCGATAAAAAATTTAGTCCTTATATAGGGCTAGGAGGGAGTTATAATTTTTTGCAGACTTTTGCGATTGACCTTGATACTACTTTAACGATAGATCCTTCTTCGATTTTTAGTGGTGGCAGTTCTCCTTTTGGCAGTGGTTCTACGGGATTTGATCCCGATAATATAGATAGTGCGAATAGAAATAACTTTAATAGTTTTGCCATCCCAATGACGCTAGGGATGCAGTATATATTGAACGATAGATGGTCGTTAGACTTTTCCGTACAATATCAACAAAACTTGAATATATTTAATGATAACAAACTCAAAATGAATCTATTATCATTTCAAACAGGCGTTATATTTAATTTTCAAGAAATCCGAAAAAAAGTAGTGTATGACTACTTTGGTAATCGTCCGTAATTTCTAGTAATAAACATAGAATTTAAATAGAACCTAGCTTACTTTATCCAATCCTTTTGATTAGAATTTTGAATAGAAAAAACATAGTAGATAGACTTTTACAAAAACTCATCATCCAAAATATCCAAGTTTTCTGTAATAGGCTGTTTTTTCCA
>CAYLSF010000456.1:0-6065 GCA_964385675.1 uncultured Saprospiraceae bacterium | reverse complement strand
GATTCCTTCTTATCTTATAAGAGAAGAAATTGATGGCAAGCCTTATTATTATAAAGGATATAAAACCGTTTTAGATAAATCAAATACCCTAGAAAGCATTATGGGAGCGAGCACCCTTCAATCTGTCATTATTCAAGTTTTGTTAAAATTTCTATTCCAACATATCCATACTAAAGATTATTGGATTTTGACGAATGAAATAGGTGGACACCTTTCAAAAGGAACTAATTTGAGTTTTGATATTGCTATTTTTGATAAAAAGGTATTGACTGTTCAAAAAATCAATGAGCATTATGCAGATGTTCCACCAAAATATGTCATCGAAATAGATGTGAAAATTGATGAAACGGATCAATCAGATTTGGATTATATCAACGATAAAACAGAAAAATTACTGGAGTATGGTACAGAAAAGGTAATTTGGATTTTTACCAAAAATCAAAAAATACTTGTCGCTACAAATGATTCTTGGAATTTTATCAAGTGGACGGAAACTATCGAAATTCATGGAAATTCATTTATTCTTGAAGGGTTATTGAAAGAAGAGGGGTTTGAATAAAGCGAGTTGTATCTGTAAACAAATCATTTCATAATTCAATAAAATTTAGATTACTCCTAAAGTTGGATATTATTGACAAATAGTTATTAATAGTTAGTTTGCCATGTAGCCAAAATTTGTTCCAAAATCCTACATCCGAAATCCGAAATAACTAAAAGACTCCCTTATCTTTGCCCCCATGAAAACATTAATGTTTACTTTTCTAAAAGGGATGGCAATGGGAATTGCCGAAATTATTCCTGGTGTGTCAGGCGGTACAATTGCATTTATTACAGGTATCTATGAAAAACTCTTAGATTCAATTAAAGCATTTAAACCCTCCTTATTAACTACACTGAAAAATGATGGCATTAAAGGCGTGTGGGAAGAAGTGAATGGTACATTTCTCGTCACCTTAGTTGGAGGAATGGGCGTTAGTATTGTCCTTTTTATCAATGTCATTACTTATCTTTTAGAAAACCATAAAGAATTATTGTGGGCATTTTTCTTTGGATTGATTGTCGCTTCTGCGGTATTTATTGGTCGTCAGATTCAAAAATGGGATGTGGTATCTATTAGCTTAATGGTTTTTGGAATTGCTATTGCCTATTATATTACCGTAGCTACACCATCGCAAGGCAATGAAGCCCTATGGTTTGTGTTTTTATCGGGAGCAATAGCCATTTCTGCTTTGATATTACCTGGTATATCAGGGAGTTTTATTTTACTCTTAATGGGGATGTACACCTATATTTTACCAACGGTAAGTGACGCTTTAAAAACCTTCGCAACTGATAAATTAATTGTTGTGGGGGTTTTCGGTTTAGGGTGTTTAACAGGCTTATTAACTTTTGCTAATCTACTATCTTGGACATTTAAAAATTATAAAAACCAAACCTTAGCCATTTTAACAGGGTTTATGATTGGTTCGCTCAATAAAGTATGGCCTTGGCGCAATGTGTTAAGTACACGCATTAATAGCAAAGGAGAGGAAGTCCCATTTTTAGAAGAAAGTGTGTTACCTGGTGCTTACAATGGCGAACCTTTTATCATCGGAGCAATTGTTTTAATGATAGTAGGCTTTATTGTCGTATTTGGATTAGAACGACTTGATACGAAGGAGAATTAGGAATTGTATAATTGAGAATTGAGAATTGATACCACAAATTATTTAGCATATCTAGTACTTTCGACTTTTCAAGCACAATATTTCATTAAAATTCATCCAGCAACAAGCATCAAGACTATGGTTAAAAATTTATTTGGTTTAATTGGTTATCCACTGTCTCACTCTTTTTCTAAAAAGTATTTTACAGCGAAGTTTAAAAGAGAGGAGATTCCAGATTGTCTATATGATTTATTTCCATTGGATAATATTGAGGAGATAGAGGAATTAATTACCAATCATCCAAACTTAGTTGGATTGAACGTGACGATACCCTACAAACAAGCCGTGTTACCATTTTTAGATAAGTTAGATGTAAGTGCTGCAGCGGTAGGTGCTGTTAATACCATTAAATTAGAGAATGGGAGAAGGGTTGGTTATAATACCGATGTATATGGTTTTCAAACTTCTTTGGAAGCCTTAATTAATGAAAAATATGAACCGAATACATCCTTAAAAGGCTTAATTCTAGGAACGGGAGGAGCATCAAAAGCCGTTGCTTTTGTTTTTAATCAATTAGATATTGATTACCAATATGTGTCTCGAAATCCAAAACCTAATCAACTCGCCTACACCGATTTAAATCCTATAATAATAGAAGAACATTTAGTTATAGTCAATACCACTCCCTTAGGGATGTCACCTAGCATCAATACGTGTCCTGATTTACCGTATGAATTGATTACAGCACAGCATTTGTTATACGATTTAGTCTATAATCCTGAGGTCACACTTTTTCTGAAAAAGGGATTATTAAAAGGAGCAACAACAAAAAATGGTCTAGATATGTTACACGGTCAAGCCGAGAAATCGTGGGCGATTTGGAGAGGGTTATAACGAGAATCGACTTTTGATAATCGACTTTCGGAAGTTGGATTTAAATATTATTGTACTAATTACAATTAGCGTCTTGTAAATACAAAAAATTAGCAATAAATTTCGATTGTCGAAAGTCATAAGTCCAAGGTCAAACAAAGTCTAATTATGATAGCACTACCTAAAACATCTGTCAATTTTAATGATACAAGCATTGCCTTTGAAGGCAAAACGAATCAGCAACTAAAGGAAAAGCATCGCATCTTTTGGCTGATGAATAAGCCATTTTTAGTGAATATTGGCTCAAGGTTGGGGTTGCTGGCACTGCAATACAACCTACCTGTAGAAGGTATTATCAAGAAAACCATTTTTAAGCAATTTGTAGGCGGTACAACATTGCTAGAAAGTCAAGCATGTATTGATGAATTAGCAAAATTTGGCGTACAATCTATTCTAGACTATGGTGCAGAGGGGAAAGGAACAGTGGAAGATTTTAATACGACGTTAAGAAATTGGATTGAAGCCGTCAAATTTGCAGCTAGAAATACACATGTTCCTTTTATTAGCATAAAGGTAACAGCCATCGCACAGTTTAGCTTATTGGAAAAAGTGCAGCAGGGAGCAGTATTGACTAAAGAAGAGGAACAAGAATACGAAAGCACTAAAAAGCGATTAGATTCTATTTGTCATCTAGCTGAAGAATTGGGCGTAGGCGTTTATATTGATGCAGAAGAAAGTTGGATACAAGAAACGATAGATTATTTAGCCGATATGATGATGGCTCGATACAACAAAAAGAAGGTTACGGTTTATAATACCTTTCAAATGTATCGACACGATAGATTGGCATTTTTAAAAACTTCTTTGATTCGAGCAGAACGAGAAGGTTATATATTAGGGGCAAAAATTGTGAGAGGAGCCTATATGGAAAAAGAGCGAGCAAGAGCCGAAGAAATGAACTATCCTTCTCCAATTCAACCGAATAAAGCCTCTACTGACAAAGACTATGATGCCGCCATTGAATTTTGTATTAAGCATCATGAAAAGATTGCTTCTTGTACGGCTACACACAATATAGAAAGCTGCAGGAAACAAGTCGAACTGATAGAACGCTACAATTTATCTAAGAATCATCCGCACTTTTTATTTTGCCAACTTTTAGGGATGAGTGATAACCTCACTTTTAATTTGCAAAAGGCAGGATTTAATACGGCTAAATATATTCCCTATGGTCCCGTCAAAGATGTGATTCCCTATTTGATTCGACGAGCGAATGAAAATACTTCTGTCACAGGAGAAATGGGGCGAGAGTTAAAATTGATAAAACAAGAGATGAGAAGACGTCGGATTTGATGTTCAACCCATTCACCTTTAGCTAATGGGGCTATTGGCGTCAATTAAGTAAAAAATGAACGAATTATTCTATATTTGATTGAGAAATTAGAATTTGGCTTTGTTATTTTTAGCATAATTTTAAAAAAGCCTATGTAAAAACAAACTAATAACTAGACCTTACCTAAGTGATGAAAACGAAATCCGCCATTATTCCTTTTAGGAATCGTAAACATTTGGAAGTCTTGCTGGTGAGAAATTCGATGGATACCAAATGGGTCATTCCAAAAGGAACGATTGATTATCCACTACTTCCGCATATTTCAGCGACAAAAGAAGCCTACGAGGAAGCAGGGGTCTTAGGTAAGCCGCATCCTATAATGGTAGGAACATATTATAAAAACAATCAGAAAGTACCTACTTTCTTATTACAAGTTGATGTAGAGTTAACGCATTATGATGAAGGGGAAATTAGGCGACGTCAGTGGGTGCGTCCAGAGGAGATAGAAACTTATTTAGAAGATGCAGATTTGATAAAAATAGTAAAACGGGGCATTAAATGTTTGAAAAAGAATGGGACTTATTTCAAATATCTTATCAAAACCTTTTGTAAACAATTAAATATCCCTTATTCCAAATTATCAACCAAAGAAGCCTTATTAGAGTATAAATTAGCAAATGGATATAAAGCCGAAGTAAATATTTTAAGATACAAAACTACTTTAGAGATTTCTGTATATAGTTCCTTAAAATTTAGATTATTAGAACAAGTCCCTCAACAAATGGCGACCAATTTTTTACTAGAAAATTCTGAAAATAAAATTGGTTTTTGGTGTATTGAAAAAGACAATAAAGGGTATCATATCTCTAGAATGTACAACGGAGATTTACATATTTTAGATGCCAATTTTTTCAAAACAATACTAGATTCCTTAGTTAATAGATGTGATTGTTTTGAGCAAGAATTTAAAAAAGCCAAAGCCTTTATCCAAGATATGGAAGAGAATTTTCAGTAAGTCGTTTTCCATTTTTAAGACTAAAAAAGCATCCTAAAAGTTAAACTCCTAGAATGCTTTTATGATAAAAAGTTACCGTCTATCGGTGTTGGTCAACCGTAAAGACTACTCTTCCATATAAAATACAGAGCGTTCCAATTCAAAAGGGCCCTCTTCTCCTTCATCCTCTGCGATTCCTTTAGGTGCAATATAATCTTCATCCATAGCGTCTTCCGAGTTAAACGTCACCGCATTAGCATCACGAGAACTCACTTCCGAAGCATCCAAAGCATCTTGAGCATCGGCTAACTTATCTTTAGCCGCTTGTAAAGCTGCTTCCGCTGCTTTTACTTCTGCTTCTGCTTTTTTAACCGCTAATTCTAACGCACTTTCACCTTTAAATGTCTCCGCTGTTACGCCAGCAATCACTCTATCCCAGTCAAAAGCTGGCCCAATATCAAATTTATCTTTACGATAATTAACATGAGAATGTACGCCTTTGAAAGCAACTGCCGTCTCATGACTCGTTACATAACGCTTATTTTCAGGCAAGAAGGCTCTAGGAATATTATACGCTTTTGTCAAATACCGCAACAACACAATAATTGCATTATACTGCTCATCGGTGTAAGCCGTATAGTAACGATACCCTCTAAAAGGCTTATCCAATTTGATATATTGATCCGTGTCATCAAGGGTACAATACACATCACGACCGGGAGGATTAGAATATGCTGTCTCTAAATTTCTACCTCTCAACGTTAAAGGTCCATAATTAGAGATTTCGATTCCAATTGCTTTTTTACTGCCCACTTTATTTCCACCAATCGCTCCTCTACCTAAGTGATATGACCACATAGCGGAACTATGCAATTGATACACACCACCATCTCTAGCCACTACAAAAGCCGTAGAAACATGTCCACGTTTTGGGCTCGTTAGCGATAAAATATCTCCTCTTAAATGCCCTACTGTAAAATGTAAAACTATCTTTTCCTTTTTGTTTTTCTCATTATAATAATACCCTGTGTAGCCAGATGCAGGGCGAACAGTAAAACCATCTAATTTAATATCTTCATCAGGAATTGGAATAGAGAAAGGTGTTAGATTATACTTGGCATTACCGGCGGCTTCCCCTTTTGTGCGAAAACGTTCTTCGTTTTTTGCTAAAGATTTAAAATTCATTTTAATTTCTTTAGGACAAAACTTACAATTTAGG
>CAYLSF010000455.1:0-6067 GCA_964385675.1 uncultured Saprospiraceae bacterium | reverse complement strand
AATATCGTAGGATGGGTTTGTAGTTTTTTTAGCTCTATTCCCTATAGCTATTGGGCAAGAGTCCATAGCTATCACCATGGACATACGGGGCAGTTGGAACATAGAGATATTGGAGATATTAATTTTTTAACAGTTAATGAATTTAGAGAACTACCTGCTTATAAGAAGTTCTTTTATCGTGTTTTTAGAAGCCCTATTGTGTTGTTTTTTATTGTACCTACAATCTATTTAGTTTGGGCTCTTCGTATAAAGGGAGTAAGTTTTGAAGGGTGGCGTTCTACTCATATTTCGCAGCATGTCAATAATATTTTATTGGTCTTAGCTTTTATTTTATTTGGAGTTTGGTTAGGTTGGGCAGACTTCTTAATGGTACATATCCCAATTGTTTATTGTTTTGGAACTACCGCATTTTGGTTTTTTTATATACAACATCAACATGAAAGTACCTACATGCAGTGGACAAAAAACTGGGATTATATATTAGCAGCAATGAAAGGAGCTACATTCTATAATTTGCCTAAATTATTTCATTGGTTGACTGGGAATATTGGTTATCATCATATTCATCACTTGAGTTCTAAAATACCAAATTATAACCTTCAAAAATGTGCTAAGGAAAATCCTATTCTCCAAAAGTATGTGTTGAAGTTATCTTTTTGGGAAAGTTTAAAAATGATTTATAATAAACTTTGGGATGAGGAACAACAACGCATGATTAGTTTTAGGGAGTATTATAAATTAGAGAAACTGAGAGCTATATAAAAAATCTAAGAAATCATTAAAAGGCTTATTTGACAGACTGTTGAATAAGCCTTTTTAAATTTATCAATATGCAACAACAAATCTGGGTTTTTCATGGTGTTAATGGTAAGTTTTCAAGTGGCGTATTTTCTTCGAGAGCGAATGCAGAAAAATGGATTGCTTTACATAAGTTATCAGGAATACTAACTGCGTACCCTTTAGATGAAGGAGTATATGATTGGTGTCTGGCGAAAGGATATTTTAAACCACAGCAAGAAAAACATCGTAAACCTCAATTTATTCAAGCATTTTCAAGTGCTAGTCAAGAGCATTATCACTATGAAGCGGGTAAGCAAGATTAAATATCTTTACTTTTTCTATCTAATTTGGACTATACGATCTAGTTAAGTTTTTAATCACTCTATCGTTAAATTTTGAGGATTCATCCGAAAATATTTGCTATAATTTTAAAAATTAGATTATTTTAGGAATATTAAAATTCTAAATTATTCAACTTATGTATAGCGAAGAAGATATTTATTACAAAGAAGCCAAAAAGAGAGTGGTTAGGGTTAAAAAATTCTACAGACATTTAGGAACGTATCTTATCATGGGGGCTTTCTTTTTTATCTTAAATATAACCACTGATCCAGGCGAAATTTGGTTTATTTTTCCAATGTTAGGTTGGGGAATTGGTTTAGCTATGCACTATTTATCCGTATTTGGATTTCCATTTGTTGGAACACTTGATAAGAAATGGGAAGACCAAAAGATTAGAGAGGAAATAGCTCGTATGAAAGGTCAAAAGGTAGAACCAACGCTCTTATTGGAAGAAGAAAATCATCAAGTAGATGATTTAGATTTAGAAAGCGATAATTATAAGGGGTTTGATCTTGAGGACGACTTTCAAGTACGAGATATGAAAGATTTGAAAGATGACTTTAACGAACGATTTATACCATAAAAGGATTAAGTACTGTCAATAAATATTATTTGACAGATATAGAATAGTCAAGAATTGATATGATTTTCAAAATCCATCAATTTCTTGACTATTTTATTTAGACTAAAAAACCTCAACAATCTTACTTCTAGTTTCGTTAACTTTACGACTCAATTAAAACCTATCGTACTTATGGTTAATTCCAATGTTTTTAAAAGGTCGTACTGGTTCGATGCTATTGATAATAGTCATCTCGTTGTTTTTCGTATTTTTTATGGTTTTCTATGTTTTGCAGAAGGCTTTGGAGCTATCTTGACAGGATGGCTTAAAGCTAATTTTGTTGATCCTACCTTTCATTTCAATTTTATTGGATTTGAATTTCTGAATGTTTTTATGGGGGAAACCATGTACTATCTCTATGCCATTATGGGTATAATGGGGTTACTGGTTATGATCGGTTGGCGGTATCGACTCCATATGATTTTGATTTCGATTATTTGGACAATCAGCTATTTTGCTCAAAAGACAAGTTATAATAATCATTATTATTTTATATTCCTTTTAAATTGGGTCATGGTATTTTTGCCTGTGAATACCTATTATTCAATGGATGTAAAACAGGGTAGGGTAGAAGAGTCACAGGTTTGCCCTAGATGGACAGTGCTGTTCTTTATCTTTCAAATGTGGATAATTTATACCTATGCAAGTATAGCTAAATTATATCCAGGATGGTTAAATGCAGATCCGATTAACCTTTGGTTTAGCCATAAGGGGGATTATCCGATTATAGGATGGTTATTGGTGCAAGAATGGTTTCAATATAAAGTAGCTTGGGGTGGTGTTCTTTTTGATGGATTAATCGTACCTTTCATGCTTTGGAAAAAGACTAGAAAATATGCCTTTGCTATATCTGTTTTCTTTCATTTGTCAAATTCAGCTATTTTCCAAATCGGTGTATTTCCATATATGATGTTGGCATTATCCATTTTCTTTTTTGAACCTGAAGAAATTAGACAACGCTTTTTGAAATGGAAGCCACAATTGAGTGTAGAAACGCTGAAAGCAAAAACATTTGAATTTGCCCCAATTACATTCACCGTTTTAATGATTTATTTGGCAGTACAAGTTGCCTTACCGCTGCGACATCATTTATATGAAGGCGAAGTATTATGGAATGAAGAAGGACATCGACTAGCTTGGAGAATGATGTTGCGTTCTAAATCAGGAACAATTCACTTTAGATTAGAGGACGTAGATACAGGCGAGAAATGGAAGGTGTTTCCAAATGAACACCTAACGCCAAAGCAAATCAGAAAAATGGCTACCCGTCCGCCACAAATCTGGCAATACACACAATACTTAAAAAAATTATACGCTAAAGAGGGTAAAACCGTACGAATCTTTGCAGAAAGTCATGTACGACTGAATAAAAGACCGAGACAACGTTTTGTAGATAATACCGTTGATTTCGCACAAGTCAAGTGGCATCGGTTTAAACATTCCGATTGGATTTTGCCATTGAATGAGGTGGAGTGATTAACTTCGTTTGGCTATATAATTATGTCGCTACCGAACTCTTTCAGTAGCGAGACAATCACTTTAAACCTTCAAATCCTCAGGATCGACTACAGGATACTGTAAGTTCATATCTTGCATCGTTTTCAAAACAATTTTGGCAACACAATAATTTCTATACCAACGACTATTTGCAGGAATAATATGCCATGGTATTGCATTACATTTTGTTAAAACATCCTCATAAGCTGACATGTATTTATCCCAATGTTGGCGTTCCTTCCAATCTCCTGAATTGTGTTTCCAGTTCTTTTCTTGAACGTCAATGCGTTCTTGTAACTTCTCCTTTTGTCGATCAGGAGTTAAGTGTAAGTAGAATTTTAAAATAGTCGTATTATTATCAAATTGTAGCAATTCTTCAAAAGCATTGATAGCTGCCATTCTTTTAGCAACATGTTCTTCTGAAATCCAACCGTGTACCCTTTGAATTAAAATATCTTCATAATGAGAGCGATTAAAAATAGTAATTTGACCTTTTTGAGGTACTTCTTTATGGACTCGCCATAGGAAATCATGAGCAAATTCTTCTTCGGTTGGTTTTTTGAAAGATTTTACTTTCATTGCAATCGGGCTACAATACTTAAATACATTTTTTGTAGAACCATCTTTCCCACTTGAATCCATGCCTTGAAAAATAACTAGTAGGTTATGCTTTTTTTGAGCAAAAAATATCTCGTGTAATTCAGCAATTTGCTTTGCTAAATCTTTTACGGCTTCTTTAGTTTGTTTACGTTTTGCGTTTTTAGGCGGATCAGCGGATAGTTGACTTAAATTCATGAGTATAATTTTGATAGTGAATCAATATTGCCAAGATAGGGAGTAGAAACGAGAATTACGAATTAGTTGATAGCTATTGGGATAGAAATTGTATCTGAATTTATGAAGTGGATCGTTTTAGTATATAAAGCTAAATTTTAAGAAATCTTATTAACAAGTACTTTAAAAATATCATGATAGTTCCTTACGGACTTTCATTAATATTTGTCCTAGTTTATTTTGACCTTTACCATTGCCGCCATCTCCCCAATAATTATCATTTACGGTGTGTTCTATAAGTTTTGAATCGGCTGTGGACAAGAGTAATTCCTTCAATTCTTTATGTTGTGTAAATTTGGCTTTTACTGCTTCATACATTATTGAATCTTTAACCTTTTCCCAATCTTTTCTCAGTTTTACTTTTCTAGTTCTACCCAATTGAGCCGCTTGCATTGGAGTTCTTGCTTTTCTAATTTTAGCCTCACGGGGTGTACCTTTAAATTTTTGAGCTTGAAAATAATGCTCTGATGTTGCCCATATTTTACCTTTTAATTTGATAGGGTATAAGGCAAAGTTAGAAAACGCTCCATATTCATTATTGACGCTATAGAATTTTATAATTTTCATATTGTTTGATTTTGAATATTGTAACGATTAGCGTATTCAAATCATTCAACTTCATCAATAAAATATCATAAATTAATTGCACTCTTAGGGATAGGCTTTAGTATCATATTCTGATTGAAACTGGGAATAAGAGGGAAATATTAATTGTATGGAATATGGATATTTGATTTTTAATGATAACAATTATGATTGAAAAGAAACTAGATCAGATTCGCTTAAAATTAGTTGTATAGAATGATAATTTAGTAGTTTTGCAGTCAGATATTAAAGCCAACTGTGCAATAATTAAAAATTAATTTTCAAAATTTACTAAATCACTAAAGTGGAGTAGATTTATTCCTTCAAATAGCGAAAATATTTTTTATTGTTCCTAAGTTTGGAAATTGTGTTTTGGAAATTGGAATTTGACACTAAATATGTTCAACAACAAGAAAGTAATTGTCGTATTACCAGCATATAATGCTGCAGCTACCTTAGAACAAACCTACAATGAAATCCCTTTTGATATTGTGGATGAAGTGATTTTGTGTGATGATGCAAGCAGGGACGAAACGGTAAAGGTTGGTAAAAGACTAGGTATTAATCATATTATTATTCATCAACAAAATAAAGGGTATGGTGGCAATCAAAAATCGCTATATAACAAGGCTTTAGAGTTGGGAGGCGATATCGTGATTATGCTGCATCCTGATTATCAATATACACCAAAACTAATTCCTGCTATGGTTTCCATAATTGGAAACGAGCTATATCCTGTGGTGTTAGGTTCTCGTATATTGGGAAATGGAGCTTTAATTGGTGGAATGCCAATCTATAAATACATTGCCAATCGTTTTTTGACATTTACTCAAAATGTATTGGTGAATCATAAATTATCAGAGTATCATACCGGTTATAGAGCATTTAGTAGAGAAGTATTAGAAGGAATTAATTTTAATCAAAATTCTGATGATTTTGTATTTGACAATGAAATGTTATCTCAAATCATTTATGCAAAATATGGTATTGGAGAAATCACCTGCCCTACGAAGTATTTTGAAGAAGCATCCTCTATCAATTTTAGTAGAAGTATGAAATATGGTTTAGGGGTTTTAAGGGTGTCGCTCAACCATTTTCTTAATCGTATTGGAGTACTAAATTTAAAAATGTACCAAAAGCCATCTTAGACTAAGTGATGATGAATAAATAAGTTGAGTCAGAAATCGAAGTTATTTTGATTCAAAATAAGGCGAAAAATTGTAGAATAACGTCCCGATAGTTATACGAATTTAGCCGATGCTAAAGTCTTATAGCTATCAGGACTGGCAATTTAGTAAGGAATAAAGACTTTTTTATTCATGCTCCCCCTTAAGTATTAAGTGAAGAGCAACATAAATAAAGTATCAAAAAATCAATTAGGAAATTATTCATTAAACCTAAAAGTAT
>CAYLSF010000454.1:0-6074 GCA_964385675.1 uncultured Saprospiraceae bacterium | reverse complement strand
GTTCAATTCATCTGAATTGAATGGTTTCGTGAAATAAATTGATTGATTTTTTTGATTGAAAACAATACTTTGTATAGCGGATTACCGCTTAATTATTTTTTCTGTATGATTATTAATTTTCAGAAAATAAACACCTGACGGTAAATCTATTATATTGATTTTTGAACTACCGTTGACTTGTTGTTCTTTTACGATTTTTCCATTTATATTAATAATTCGTGCTATAGTAGGTTCTTGAGTTCCCCAATCAAGTTGAGGACAAGCTATGTTTAAAATATCTGTAGCAGGATTTGGAAAGATGTTGACGATTTGATTGTTCGATTGTTCCCTAGTTTGAATATTGATTGTTTTGGAATATTCAAAATTGCCATTAAAATCGATTTGTTTTAATCTGTAGTAGAGACGTTTTAATAAAACGTCTGTACGATCTATAAATTCGTAATTTGATATATTTAATGTTGTTCCCTTACCCTGTACGAAACCAATATTTTCCCAACTTTCGCCACCTAAACTACTTTCGATTTCAAAACCATAATTATTGTCTTCCGAAGCCGTTTGCCATTGTAGTATATTTCCACTTTCGGTAGCTTGACCTTTGAAATACGTCAACTCGACCGGTAGCACAACAAAACTATTTTTCAAAAGGGTATAGGATTGACTTACTGCAAAGGCAGTTGTTGCGTCAGAGAATGCTATTCCGTTAATATCTGAAGAAGTACCTGAAGCTTCAGTAGTCCAAGTTGTTCCGCCATTTGTCGTATTGAGTATAAGCCCCCCTTCACCGACTGCCCAACCTTGAACGGCATTGGCAAACTTCACATCGTAAATCGAAACAGTAGTTCCAGAAGATTGTGCTGCCCAAGTTGTACCGCCATCGGTCGTCTTTAAAATAGTACCACCACTTCCAACTATCCAACCAGTATTGGCATCAATGAAACTCACCCCCAATAATGTCTCCGTAGTTCCAGAATTTTGAGCAACCCAATTTGTACCATCTATTGTTTTCCGAATATTGCCACCTTGACCAACCAGCCAACCGGTACTCGCATCAATGAATGTAATATCACCCCAAGCGACAAATGCTCCACTGATATTTGTCCAAGTTGCACCACCATCTGTGGTTCGGATAAAGGTACTAAATATACCAGCTGCCCAACCATTATTAGCATCGGTAAATTCAACGCTTACCAACCTAAAAGGAAGCGGTGAGGTTTGAGCTGTCCAAGTTGTGCCACCATCAGTTGTTTTAAAAATAACACTGGTCTCTCCAACAACCCAGCCTGTATTGGCATCTATAAATTTCACTCCAAATAGGTCTTGAGTCGTACCTGAATTAAGCACTGTCCAAGTTGAACCGCCATCCGTAGTCTTAATAATAAGCCCTTGTTGACCAACTGCCCAACCTGTATTCGCATCTATAAAAACTATATCTTCTAATGTACTTGTGATATTCAAATTATTCCAATTAGTACCGCCATCAGTTGTTTTAAATATCGAGCCACTTCCACCAACAATCCAACAGGTATTGGCATCTATAAATGATACACTAAATAAGCTGTTACCAGTATTAGAGGTTTGAGTAGTCCAAGATGTTCCACCATTTGTGGTTTTTAAAATAGTACCAGCAGAACCTACTGCCCAACCTGTACTCGCATCTACAAAATTTACATCTGAAAGAAAATTAAACGTACCAGAAGTCTGCGTATTCCAGTTTGTTCCGCCATTTGTTGTGTTTAAAATTGTTCCGCTACCACCAACAATCCAACCATTATTCGCATCTGTAATCGCAATTTTATTAAAAAGTTGAGTTGTACCCGAAGTTTGAGCCGTCCAATTTGTTCCGCCATTTGTAGTTTTTAAAATAGTACCGTTACTACCAACTGCCCAACCCGTATTCGCATCAAGAAAAGTAACGCCAAAAAGATTTTGAATCGTGCCAGAAGTTTGAGCCGTCCAAGTTGTTCCGCCATCTGTTGTTTTCAGAATTGTTCCACTATAACCCACTATCCAACCTGTATTCGCATCTACAAAATGAATATCGTTTAGGATTTGAGTCGTTCCAGAGGTTTGAGCATTCCAAGTTGAGCCGCCATTTGCGGTTTTTAAAATAACACCTGCTTGACCAACTATCCAGCCTGTGTTTGCATCTACAAAATCTACATCCAAAAGGTCAAAGGTGGTACTCGAAGTTTGCGTACTCCAAGTTGAGCCACCGTCTGTGGTTTTTATAATCACCCCATTGTGTCCACTTGCCCAACCTGTATTTGCATCAAGGAAGGTTACGCCCTCAAGTGCTTCATTGGTTGTTGTTGCAGTTTGTTCTATGCTCCATTGTGCTTGTGTATACATACAAGACATCATAAAAATAAGTAGTAGTGTATTCGTTTTTTTCATGATTTGAAAATTTTATTTGTTTTTAAATACACCGCTAAATTCAAGTAAATCAACTTACTAGGATGGACAAGCGCTTACCAAAATGGACAACGCCTTACCAAATGGACTTTGTCCAAAATGGTAAGGCGTTGATAAAGTCATTCGACGATTATAACATATTATAGAAATATGAAGTACCAGCTTTAGCTGAAATTTTCAGTCCATCCAACTCCAATTTTTATAACCAATAAATAAACTGTAAATTTATCCATACTTGATAAGGATCGCCAATAAAATAACTTACTGATTTGGATGGTCTCTTTTTCTCCCTATCTTCACCAAAAAATAATTCCATATTCCCGATATGCAATGATTTTTTGGTTCGCTAGGAACAAAAATAGCCTCATCGAAATCGCTAACTTATTTTATTGACGATCCTAAGTAATATTCCATAATTCAAACAACCCTTGATATGAAGCTAAAAGCCAATGCTAAAAAGATATTTGAAGTGCTAACCAAAGCGGCTGTAATGGCAGCAGTTGGAAAATATGATAGTGCCATCAAAGAAGCAGTAGGATTAATTGCTGCCTTAGGATTAAAAAAAGAAACCGACCAAATAGGATATGAATTTATCCTACAAGCCTTGACCTTAACAACGGCGGAACTTTTGAAAGAAAACGAACATCAACTTTCTATCGAACTGACCGAAGAACCTTTCTTGCAAGAAGCCAATAAATATGTTCAGTTTTTAAATCAATTGGAAGCGATAGCCTTAGAATACGAACCCTTTACAAGAACCTTACAGGATAAACCAACAGATACGGCTATCTTTCGAGTGTATAAAGAACAGTTGAAAAATTGGTTAATCGTAATTTTAAAAGAACCCGATGGAGCTAATAGACAGGCACAAGCAACTGCAATTACAAACCGTTTGAAAGATTATTTTATCCATCAACTACACAAAGTTTGGGTCAAAAATCCGGATAAATATCAAGTTTTATTAAAACAATTTAAGTCTCCTTTTGATGCTGCCCTTTTGAGAAATTTAGAACAACAGGCGTATAATGCCTATTTGCAACAACAAACGGCAATGTCTGTATTTGGAGAAGCTTTTGGATTAAAAGATGTATTTATCCCACTTCGAGGGTATTATCATGAAAAACCTAAAAAAGATAGATATGGCAACGTAACAGTTGAGGGCAAAAAGAAAGTCATAGAAGTAGCTGAAAAAATGAATCAATGGTTGGACTATACGCACACCAAAGATGAAATCAAAATTATCAGCGGTGGCCCTGGTTCAGGAAAATCTTCTTTTGCTAAAATGTGGGCAGCAGAAGTAGCGAATACAAAACGAGATTGGTTGGTTATCTTTATTCCATTGCATTTATTTGATATAGCGGGCAACCTAACAGAAGCTTTGGGGGATTTTTTAACCAATAGTCCACATATTCCTTTTACCGCTAATCCGCTTACCAATCCAAGTCCAAATCAAAAAATACTTTTATTATTTGATGGACTTGATGAATTAGTGATGCAAGGCAAAACGGCTAAAGAAGCAGCATTGGCTTTTATGGAAACTTTAAACAGCTTGTGTGGTCGCTTTAATACGAAAAATAACAAAACGCTATTAAAAATAGTGGTGGCAGGTCGTCCGATTGCAATACAAAACTCACAACTCAAATTGCAAGGCACAAAAGAACAATTTATTCATTTACTACCGTATTATCTAACTGGAGGAGAACGATATTACTATACGGATACGAATAAACTTTTAGCAAAAGACCAACGCCAAACTTGGTGGAATCAATTTCATGCTCTTAAAGGCAATCCTTCCCGACGTATGCCTAAAGTATTACAAACCGAAGAATTGGATAAGATTACGAAAGAACCCTTACTCAATTATTTAGTCGCCTTAGCATGGACATTTAACCCTACTCGGTTTGAGACGAAAATCAATATTAATGAAATCTATCAAGAATTGATTAAAGGCGTTTATCAAAGAGATTATGAAAAGGAAGCCCATAAAGGGGTAACGGGTTTATCAGATGAAGAATTTATACAAATCCTAGAAGAAATAGCCGTATGTGCTTGGCACGGAGGAGATGTGCGCGTGACTTCTGTGGCAAAAATTGAACAACACTTAAATCGTCGTAATCTAAGCGACTTATTAGAGAACTATAAAGCTGCCTCGCAAGGTGGTGTGACTCGCTTATTAACCGCGTTTTATTTTAGACAATACGGCAAAGACGAAACCAGCAAAGATGACACCTTTGAGTTTACGCATAAAAGCTTTGGGGAATACCTAACGGCAAGGGCAATTGTAGAATTATTAATACAAATCCATGCTGAGCGAGAAGATTTTAAACAAAATAAAAACTCAAGACGGGCAAAAGGATGGACGATAGAAACAGCCTTATTGGAATGGCTACATATTATGGGACAGACGGCAATCACCAATGATTTGGAAAAAATGATTTATCGAGAACTCCAACTTCGTAAAGTCAAAAAAATAAATATTAAAGCCTTACAAGCTTGTCTATGTGAATTAATTGCCTATGCCGCTAATCAAGGGATGCCTTTTATGTCCACTCGTTTAGCCCCTAAAGAAGAACATCGAATCATCCGAAATGCTGGTGAAGCCCTTTTAGTCATTTTATCGAATTGTGCGACTATCAGTAATGATATTTCTACTATTGCTTGGAGGAATAAGCTAACCTTTAGTGAATGGATGGTTACGCTTAGTCGTTCTTTATCTAATTACAGTAAAGCATTTAAGTCTTTAAAGTATTTAAATTTGAGAGGAGCAAATTTGGGTGGAGCAAATTTGAGAGGAGCAGATTTGAGGAGAGCAGATTTGAGGAGAGCAGATTTGAGAGAAACAAATTTGAGGGGAGCAGATTTGATAAAAGCAGATTTGAGCCGAGCAAATTTGAGCCGAGCAAATTTGAGAGGAGCAAATTTGATAGAAGCAAATTTGATTAGAGCAAATTTGATAGGAGCAGATTTGAGAGAAGCAGATTTGAGAGAAACAAATTTGAGGGGAGCAGATTTGATAAAAGCAGATTTGAGCCGAGCAAATTTGAGCCGAGCAAATTTGAGAGGAGCAAATTTGATAGAAGCAAATTTGATAGGAGCAGATTTGAGAGAAGCAGATTTGAGCCGAGCAGATTTGAGAGATGCAAATTTAAGTCGAGCAGATTTGAGTAAAGTAGATTTGAGTTTTAAACAATTGGTAAATACTTACTCTCTTTATCAATGCAAAGGTATTCCCGAAGCTATGGAACAGGAACTTCGAGCGGACTATCCTAATTTATTTAAGTATCCTTATTAAAAACTCATTCTATGCGTTCTATCATTACTAATAGGGGAATCGTATTATGCAAAAATTACCCGAGCCATTATCGGCTAATATAAAGGGAAGGAGCTATTTTTTATTCTATGATTAGACTTGCTCTGTGGTTTATGATTTAGCAAAATTGAGGAAATTTTATTTTGAACAAGGCTAATGTGTTTATGCGTTGTATGGCTTGATGGAAGCGGAACTTGAATTAATTGAAAATTAGGAATTGTTGAGCAATAACGAGATCCCGAAACCTCGGTAAAAATGGAGAATTGAAGATAAATACTGATACGATTTGGTGTAAAAAATCCTACTTCAAAAAAAGGAAAATTTTAAAGTGGATACAAGCACTATAGAAACG
>CAYLSF010000453.1:0-6080 GCA_964385675.1 uncultured Saprospiraceae bacterium | reverse complement strand
CGATTTCAATTAATTTAGAGCCAGTAGAGGGACTCGAACCCACGACCTGCTGATTACAAATCAGCTGCTCTAGCCAACTGAGCTATACTGGCATTTTTGTTAATTTCTGCGTTCTCTAACCATAACTTATCTACATAAGTTCCACCATTTCTTGAAAAACGCACGCAAATTTACAACTTTATTCTAAACTTCCAAATATTTTTTAAAAATAAAGAAACTTTTTTCTTCAATTGAACGGAGTGCAAATGTACGAGTCTTTTTTCAAATAATAAAGGCTTATTACACAATTTTTTCGTGTAATAAGCCTTCTTTTAATATTTATAACTCGATTTCCCTTATAAGTTAGGGCGTAGTCGTTGCTTGTATTTAATTAATTGTCGTCTTAACGCTTCAATTGCTGCATCTACTGACGCTTCAAACGTTTTATTGGTTTCTTTGGCTACTAAAAATCCTCTAGGCACTTTTACTTTAATTTCTGCAATTTTATCTCTTACTTGACCGCTATTCTCCAATTTTAAAACAACCTGTGCGTTAATTATCTGGTCAAAAAATACATCTAGTTTCTGCAATTTCTTCTCAATGAATTCTAACAATTTTACGTCCGCATCAAAATGCAATGCTTGTGTTGTGATTTTCATACCTTCAAATTTTTGAAAATGAAATAATATTATTCGATTTAAACTGTGTATTTCTAGTGCTTTCACTAGTTAATTTAATTAATTGAGTAATTATATCATCATAGGCTAAATATGCTTTTATCAATCCTTTTTGGCTCTTGGATGTGCGTTTTGATAATTTTGTTTTAGTTTCTCTAGTGTATTATGTGTATAAATTTGTGTAGCAGCTAGATTTTCATGTCCTAACAACTTTTTAATTGCTTCTATTTCTGCTCCATTATTTAACAAGTGCGTTGCAAAAGAGTGCCGAATAATATGTGGACTTTTCTGCTCTAGTGTTGTAATTATACCGAGATATTTACGAACAACGTTATATACGAGTTTTGGATACATAGGGTTGCCTTTGCTTGTAAGAAATAAGTGATTATTTTCCTCTTCAAAAGATTGCTCCTTGATAATCAGATAATTCTTTAATACTTCTTCCAATGTATTACCAAATGGAATTCGCCTTTCTTTATTCCCTTTACCAAAAATCTTGATCTGCTTTTGCTGAAAATCAATATCACTAACTTTCAAATTCAATAATTCACTCCTTCTAATTCCTGTTTGATAAAATAATTCTAGTATAGTGTAATTTCGAACACCTTCATAATCTTCTCCAAAATCCGTTCGATTCAAGAGTAAGTTCATTTCTTTTGCAGGAATAAATTCTGGAAGTTTTTTACCTTTCTTTGGTGGAATAACGTTATTTGTAGGATTAATTGTAATTATTTCTTTTTGTATTAAAAACTTGTAGAAGGCTCTTAAAGCAGCTAATTTCCTATTAATACTCGTATTGGAAATACCTTCTTGCATTAACTCAATAATCCAGGAACGGATAAAAGTAGATTCTACTAATTTCCAATCTTCTATATTATATCGGGTAGCTAAGTAATGGTAGAATTGTTCCAAATCTTTTTTGTAAGCAATAATGGTATGTTTGGAATTCCGCCTTTCGTATTTTAAATAATTTAAATATTGATTTAATAGCATAAAATCGAATTTAATGATAAGCCTACTATAATTTTTTATACTCAAAATCTAAGTATTAGTATTTTAACCTAAAAAGCTAATGAACACTATGCTTTGTACTACAACATCATAAATCCTTCCCGATTACTGTATGGTAAGCTATCGGGATTACAAAAAACAAACTTTTGGATTCCACTCCTATTTGATAATTGAGATTTGGAATTTGCTCTCGATAGCTATCGGGATTGCTGCCATGTGAGTCCTGTAAATACAATAGATTAGTACAGATTCTTTTGATGTGTTTACCCTAAAATTCCTTTGTGTTCAACTGTTTTATCATATTTTGCAATTCTAGAATGTAATTATCTATCCAATTATAGGTGTACTTGTCTAATGAAATTTGCATTAAAAAGTTTTCTGCTAGAAAAAAGATAAATGTACGAACAAATCGTCTATTATGAGGCAAGTCAAAGAATGTCACCCATAAATCTAATACTGCCGTAGCAAATTTATCAAAACCAGTATCCAAGCATTTTTTATACGCTGGATTCCCTCTATGGATTCTAAGTTGTCGATGAAAAAAGAGATCTGTTTTAAATTCTAATAAAACCCTAATAAAATCAGGACGAACTTTTTCACATTTAGCGATCTCTTGGGTAAAAGCATCTATTCGCTTTAAATGATAGTCTAATAGTTCTGCTTCAAATAACTCTTTATCTCCAAAATAGTAATAAAACGAAGATTTACTTTTATAAATCGCCCGACCAATATATTCCACATTCAAATTTTGAAATCCCGTTTCCGCTACCACTCGATAGCCTTCATTTATCCAAACTTGTTTGCTTTGTCCTTTCATCAAAATCATTTTCTCTATAAAACTCCATATCTTATCTGTGTGACGCTGTCTCCAACTTTTTCTTACCTTTAATTAACTTCTAAAGTAATAAATCTTTCACAGATGAAAAAAACGATACTTATTCTACCCTTATTGATATTATTCTATTACGGTTGTAATGATGACGAAACTCCTAATATAGATATGGACATTGTAGAGAACTTATCTGTGATTGTCAATCCGAGCGGTGTTGCCCCTCTAACCGCACAATTATTGATACAAACCTCCGTCGATGCATCAGTTGAAATAACTATTCAAGGCAAAAATGGAGCAAATTCAAATGTGACGCATCATTTTTCAAATGTTGGAAAAACGCACGATTTAATGGTTTTAGGATTGTATGCGGATTATGATAATCCAATTCATTTGGCTTTTTTCAATGAAAATAGCGTAAAAATCGATGAAGAAACCTTCTCTATCCAAACCGATCCATTAATCTCTGCCCTACCTCAAATCGAAATCAATACCGTCAATGAATCCCAAATGACACCCGGTATGCATTTCGTCAATTATTTAGGGCATAATGGTGTGCCTTTTCCGCCTCGTCCGTTTATGTTTGATAATTTTGGAGATATTCGGTGGTATCTAGATTTTTCTTCCAATGAAATTTTAGATTACAGCTTTTCAGATGTCGGTATGTTTCGCTTACAAAATGGTAATTTGATTTTTGGTGATCGCTTTTTTCCCGCTATTTATGAGGTCGATATGTACGGCGTAATTCAAAATACATGGAACTTAACAGGGTATAGTTTTCATCATACGGTGATTGAAAAACCCGATGGTAATTTACTCGTTACGGTAAATGATGATGCTAAAACCACAGAAGAAGATATTATTTTGGAGTTGGATAGAAACTCAGGTCAAATTGTACGACTTTGGGATTTGACTATTTCCCTAGACCCGACTCGTAAAGTTTGGGATACTAATTTAGCGGATATTACCAAAGATTGGTTTCATGCCAATGCGCTATTCTGGGATGAGGCGGATAATACCTTAATCGTTTCGGGTAGAACACAAGGCGTTGTCAAATTGACTACTGATAATGAAGTTGTCTGGATACTCGCCCCACACAAAGGCTGGAATACCGCAGGAAATGGTAATGATTTAAATCAATATTTATTGCAACCTTTAGATGCACAAGGGAATCCAATTCAAGACCAACTTGTGCTAGAAGGCGATATCAATCATCCCGATTTTGAATGGAATTGGTATCAACACGGTCCTACCAAATTACCCAATGGCAATTTACTCCTTTTTGATAATGGTGATAATCGAAATTATCTCGGTCTGCCAACTTATAGCCGAGCGGTAGAATTTAAAATTGACGAAACCAATAAAACCGTTCAGCAAGTCTGGCAATATGGTAAAGAACGAGGCGAAGAAACATACAGTCGTGTCGTTTCCAAAGTTCAATATTTTTCCAATGAAAATAATGTGCTTTTTACGCCTGATGCAGTTTTATACAATGGTGTACACTATGGTAAAGTCCTAGAAATTAATAAAACAACCAATACTTTAGTTTTTGAAGCAACCGTTACTCCTCCTGTTTCTTTAGGTATTAATACGTTTCATAATGCGGTTCGGGAACAGTTGTATGTGGAGTAAGCTGTTTTAACTGCCATAGTTCATTTGGAATTTGGAATCACTTATTTTTTGAAAAAAATTTCCTCAAAGCGAAGGGTCAGTAAATTTACGTCGTTTAACCCTATATATTAGCAAAACAGCATTCAATTAATTTTTACATCAACACTTCATCTATTAGATGAAAATTAAAACCATACAACTCTTTTCCAATGCGAAAAGAGATAGGGATTGTTTTGTTAACTATTTATAAACCAAAGTAATATGCAACATTTAAAATCACTTTTTTTCCTCCTATATTTCGGAGCAGTATTCTTTGTAATGTCTTGTAATGATGATGAGACGGTTGAACCACCCGATGACAATTCAACAGATTATCTTATCAAATCTGAATTATTCAATAGCAATTCATTAATCTCATTTGAGACGATTACTGCTACCTTACAAGATGGTACTTCTGCCACTTGTTTTGAAATTACCTTTTCTAGTAATCCAGTGGAATCAGGCCCTTTTTGTCCAGAAACCATTAACGATGTTGCTGGAATGTCTATTTATGATGGAGCAACAAACCCTGGTTTAAGGGTTTGGTCAGCGGATTTTTTAAATGATTTGGAAGCCGACGGATATGATATTGTAAATGATGATGGTACGGTTAATACATTTGATTTTACGAGTGGTATGCCAAGTTTGAATCAGTCGAATTGCTTAGATGCAGCGGCTAATGACAATTTACAACTCACCTTTATTATTCCTGCTGAGCCTAAATTGGGGACATCTAATAATCCTATTTCAGAAATTGAATTAATTGGACTTTCCTTAGATGGTGTACCTATCAATGGCGATCCGCCTTCGGCTATTAACGGCCCTGCTATGGGCGGCGGTGGAGGCTCTAATACGCAAGCTCAAATTCCGTCTCTAGATCCTTGTGGTGGACATCATGATCCTGCGGGTTATTATCACTGGCACTTTGTACCACAAGTTATCAATCAAGTATTGACAGCTAATAATATTACCGAAATTTCTTGTGCTAAAATTCCACAAACAAGTTCAGCCGTATTGTTTGGTTTTGCTAAAGATGGATTTCCAATTTATGCTTATGCTAACGAACCAACAGACATAGATGAATGTGGCGGAAGAACAGCCGCCACAGATGAATATCCTAATGGTATTTATCATTATGTTGCCAGTACCACGGTAGCAACTAACGTTCCTAAATGCTTAAAAGGAGTATCGGTACCAAGTCCTTTTTCTTATCAATAGTTATTTAATTTCGGATGTATGATTTTGGGGTTCCGTAATCTCATTTTCCAAAATCATACATCCAAAATACTACTCATGAAGCAATTCATTTTATTTTTATTCCTCATTAGTCCATTGATTATCTTTGGACACAATCCACTTTCTGCTAGATATTCGCTCAAGGCAGGCGTACAGGCAAGCATTTTAAATATCAATCTAAGTCAAGTTGGAATCAATCAACTTTTACTCAAAAAATATGGAGTCAATAAATTGAATCAAATTAACTCAATAGAATTAAAGGAATTAATTGTAGATTATATCAAAAATAATTTTCATTTTTCTATCAATGAAAAAGCAATTCCACTCAAAAATGGTGGTATTAGATTAGGGAATCACCAAACGGATTTAAGGTTTATGCTACCTGCTATCGCCAATGATGTCGAAGATTTCTTTGTGCATATTCCAGCTTTCCAAGAAAATAATAACCATCAAACGATTTTTTCTTATCAATTATCGGGTAAGCAAAATAGGGTAATTTTGGGTAAAAAAAATAATTATCAAGCTAGTGTAAATCTAGCAGAAAAGGGAGATGAATTGGGTTGGTCTTGGCGACAGAGTTAACGCATTTCCCACAACCCTATCCGGTGGGGAGCAACAACGTGCCGCAATTGCCCGCGCCGTCGTCGGGCGTCCCAATGTAATTCTCGCGGATGAGCCAACCGGCAATGTTGATACAG
>CAYLSF010000452.1:0-6084 GCA_964385675.1 uncultured Saprospiraceae bacterium | reverse complement strand
GTCTTGTATTAATTATAATTTTTGGATCTCTATCTTTTAATTTATGTTTTATGGCATTCTCAATGATATTCTGAAATAGTTGAACAATCAATGAATTATGTGCCTCTATGAAAGGTAATGCTGTATTCAATTCAACTACAGTATTCGTATCGTTCATCCTAGCTTTAAGACGTGCTAACACTTCTTGTAGTACATCATTTACATTTGTCAGTCGAGGAGCTGGCAAGTCTTGATCTAATTTAGAAAGTGATAACAAATCATCTATCATAACCCCCAAACGTCCAATATTATTTGAAATAAATTGAAAATACTCTATATCTTTAGGCTCAAACTTACTCTTATATTTTCGTTCTAATATTTTAGCAAAAGTTGAAGCAATTCTTATAGGAGCCTTTAAATCATGTGCCGCTACAGCAGCAAAATTCTCTAAATATTTAGTCGTTTCTTCTACCTTTTGTAAGTGGACTTCAATTTGATATTTTTGATTGGCAATCAACTCTTTTTGAGCTTTTAATAAAGAGTTGGCTTCTCTAATTTTTTGATTTTCAACTTTGGTTTTATCTACATCATCCAATTGAGATTTTAAAGCAAAAAACTGCTTAAAATATTTTAAGGCTTCCTCCAAATTCCCCAAACTTTCATACGCTTCAGAAAGTATTTTATAAATCTTACTAATTTTATTATTGACTTTAATACCACTTGCTTTATCTAATGCCTGATGTAAAATATCAATTCCTTTTTGGGTTTCCCCTTTATTTATCAATACCTTTCCAATGGCTATATAAGTCGTTATAGAAGCATTAAGTAACTTATTGTTAGTTCGTAAGGTTAACGCTTGATGATAATAATCTAATGAAGCGTCATACTCCTCCATTTGACTATATACTGTACCCAAGTCGTGTAAATTGCGTGCTAGAAAAGGAATATTACCTTTAGTCCGTACTTTCAAATCGGCCTTTTTCAAAAAATCTAAGGCAAAGTCATACTTTCCTAAAGACTGATACGCTCTACCAATTCCATTTAAAGCTCGATTTTCAAAGTCAGGATTATGCCATTTATGACCATATTCTAGGAATAAAAAATGCTTTTTAAGCATTTCTTCATATTCTCCTAATTCTCCATATATTTCACTAATATGATAAATAGATAAACCTTTAAAATATCGTAAATAGGGATGAGTGAGTTCCGTTTCAAACTCCTCTTGGGCTTGTTGAAAAAATTGAAGTGCATTTTCTTTTTCACCTAAACTCCTGTAGGATGTACCAACGACTACGCACATACTAGCTTTTATATTCCGTTGTAAATTCAGTCTTTTTTGGCTTAAAGTCGTGATTTTTTGAATTGCTGTTTTATAATTTGAGCGTTTGTACTGAAAAAAGGACAATATCGTTTCGAGTAATGCTCTACAATCATCACTTAATTCATAGAGCTTTAAATTAGATTGAAGGGTATTTTCAATGCTGTCTAATTGAGCAATTGGTATATACATTATCTTTGGAATCAATAAATTACATGATTCTAAGAGTTGCATCGAATGGCTCTCTTCTTTATGCCAAATTTTTCCTATTGCTTCTATATAATCCATAAAACAACACGCTGGTTAATACTTATTTTCAAAAATAATAATAAGGCGGGTTGAATGATGTCGTTATTTTACTTAAAACCTTAAAATACCTAGTTTGATACTTTTTTGTATCGAATTTTATGCCATAAAAAGAATTTTCGATATGTATAAATATCAAATGTATTGAATGTTATTGACAATAATCTATCATCTGTTTTTTTAGGACTTCCCATTGCAAAATACAATCTTCAAAATTAGAACTTGATACCCCAATCATTCCCCAGCTATTTGGTACTAAAGCAATTATTTCACAATAATTATGGAAAGGGACATTTTTTGAAAAAATTGCTTCTATACGTTTATAAGTACAATCAATTGTAGGTATAAAAACCCAAGTTAATGCAAATATTTGGTCATTTTCTTTATAGAATTGTTTCCTTGCTTTTTCCATAAAAACCCTCAAAAATTCAGCTCCATTGAAGGAAATATTGGGATCTTGAATAGCCATCATGGGTTCACCTCCAAACTTACCACCTATGTGACCAATCGCAAAATCAATTCCTGCAATGGTCAATCCTAAATTGCGTTGCTGAAAGGCTTGTAAAAAAGCTTGTATAGCGTCTTGCATCTTGTGATAATGTGCTAATGAAATACCAATCTGCTCACTTAATATTTCACTCACATATAAATTACCCATCCAAGACGTGCCTCGCTTAAATTGTAAGGTGATACCTGATGCAACTTGTCCGCTTCTGATATGTGCAGAAGGCGTTAGGCTGACGGTATCCTTACCAATAAGCGAGGTAGCGTAATGAAAATGACATTCTAGCACATAGTCATCACCAAACTTATAGGCTTCTTTAGCCAATGTCTTTAATTGATTCGTATCTTTTAAATCAATATTAGGGGTTATCCGTCCACCATCGCCCGATTCTCCAGCTTTTAGACATCCTTTTTGTAAACCATATCGAATGTATAACAGTTGTGCGGCTTCGAGTAATTGTTGTTCAAAACTATCTAAGGATTTCCCTTGTCGTTGAATCACATACCCTGGTAAAGCGTCTAAATTTAAACCTAGATTTTTGTACAATAAACTCTCTAACTGTTCTTTTTTTAATATAGTTTTTGCTGTGTCTATTGGTGCTATCGCTATATCTTGAGCAGCTTTCACCGTAGGATAAAGGATATTTTTATTATTCCATACCCTCGAAACTTCTGGACTATTCGCATCTATATAAATTTTATCTAAGCCCGAAATGCGTTGAAGCCAAGTCAAAAATATCTGAATCGGTGTATCCAATACATATAAACGAATGGTGGTTTGAGGATTTTCTTTCAGATAGGTGATAATCTTTTCCAAAGCCTCATTAGGTTCGTTTGGATAAACTGCTGCTATGGTCAATAGGTAATGCGATAAGTAATAATAGGTTAAATTAGGAACTTCAATGGCATTGAGTACACTATGTTCTATCCCCTTTTCCCATGATGACATCCTGCCTACCGCTACATCGTCCTCCTTACCTAAATACACGGCACGAGTTTCTACATAACCTGCATAGTTCTTAGGCTTCATTTGCCGTTGTAAAAAGGCAAAATCTCCTTCAAACGCCCCCAAATCTGCTGTTGTGCTATGTAACACTAAAGATTTATTAATGCTCTTTGGTGCAACTATAGGTTGTAATACCAAAGAAGCTACTTCTGATAGTTGGCTTAATGGAATACCTAATAACTTTTCACATAATCCTTCTATTTCTTCTTTGGATAAATTGAGGGGACCAGATGTAAATCCTTTCCACACGACTTCTTCACCATTTGGTAATTTAATTATCCATTCTAGTGGATTACTAGCTTGTCTTTGTTCATATATCCATTGATTCATATTATGGTTTTTAGTTGGTTGGTAAACGATTCATTTCTTTAGGAATTGATTTGCCACTCCATCGATCAATTGCGTGTTTTAACTCTACCCAGGGTGTTCTATCTTTATGTGAAAAGGTTTTCTTTTTGCTGGGCGGTTGACTGTGAGCAGTTAAGGATTCTCCACTATCATAAGTTTTAAGTAGGTCAATCAACTTTAAAATACACAATTTTATTGATTTCGCATAAAGCGTTTCATCATTATCATTAGGCGTGATTTGGGGTTTTACAATGCTGATAACCGAACCTCCATCCAAAACTTCTGTGACTAAATGAATGGTTGCCCCTATTTTGTCATACGCTTTTTCGTGTAAGGCGAAGAAGATACATTGATTTCCCTTATACTCGGGTAAAACACCGCCGTGTAGATTAATTATATTATTACCTGCTTTTCTAGCCCTTTTTCCAACGTACATTGTTCCACAAACGATCGTAATATCGGGTTTGATTTTTTTTAAAAATTTGGCTGTAGCCCGCTCATTAATATTAAATGCATAATGCGTAGGAATACCAGACGTTTCTAAATCAAATGTAGTGGGGAAAAATGATTTTCGATGGGCAGAATGTCCCATCCATCGTCGTCTAATCGAATGATAGCGACGATAAAACCAAAGTTTATATCGTCCCTTTTTCCATAACCAATCCATTTGATTTTTATCAGTTTCCATCACGACTCCCTGTACCTCAAATTCTTTATGTAATCGTTCTATTAAATCAAAATGCTGTGGAGAATCACAACATAAGATAGCTAGTTTTACTGGAGTATCTGGATTTTTTTTTTGAATATTTATTGTTGACATATTACTTTTTTCTGTGTGCGAATAATGAAATTGTTTAATAATAAATTTAGTCAACAGGTGACTTTCAGTCACCTGTTGACTTCTCATAAAACTAAGAATATTACACCTTTACACCGACCAATTACATTTCGCTAATCGTTGAACATGAAAATATAATTATAGTACGGAAACTACGCTCTCGTACAGTAAAAGCACATCACTCTGACTCAATTTATAGCATTTATTTCTTACTATAAAGTCATTACGATTGTAAGTACAACACATTTAAATTATTTATCTAGAACTTGCAGCACGACCTAGATTTTTATTTTCAGCAACCTTATATTGCTTTTTAACCCCTCGCATCGGATGAAATAAGTGTTGCATCGGATGTTTTTTATCGGCTAACGTTGCTAATACTGCATCAGCTATGTAAGGCGACTGTGTAAACCCTCCCGTATTGTTTCCGCCTGTGATAATTAATTTACCTTTAGGGGCTTCTTGTACTTCAAAAAGTCCTAAACCCGTAGGCGTCCATGAACGCACACAATATTTTTGGGTTTCATCCAAATAAGATAACGACGCTTCATAAGCATCAGGAAAGTAGGTGCGAGCCGTATGTTTTAAGCTGTCAAAAATACCCTCCAGTTGCTCTAGGCGAACATGATTTTTAGAGGAATTCCCTGTGTATCCATATCCGGACCCTAATACGAGTTGTTTACCATTTTTATCTTCAATTAAGGTGATGTTCGTATCTTCTCCTACGTGTCCTGTTTTATGGATTTTCATAGAGTGTTTTAACTCTGGATGCACATTCGGAATCGTTAACCAAACCCCTAAAACCCCATGTAACTGATTATCACTCAATGTACCTTTTAGGGTTGTGCTAGTGTAAGCCCCTGGTGAAAGAATGTAACTATTAAAGGACAAGAGTTCATCTTCTACCATAATGCCTTTTACTCGCCCTAATGCATCTTTTTTGATACCTTGAAAAGTATGTTCCCAGCGAAAATCTACGCCTTTACTTTCTAAGAATTGTATGATTTTGATAGAAAAGTCTTGCACTTTTAAGGTAAATCCCTCTGTAATCATACAACCACCAAACATATCTGTTGCTCTTGCATACTGAAAAACGGGATGTGCTTTGATGTAATCTGCCATCTTAAACGTTCGTTTAAATGAGCCTAAACGACGATGTAATTTTTGAGCAGCTTGAAAATCTTCTTCTTCAGAATAGATTCTCAATATTTCAGGTAAAAAATCAACATCTTCAAATAAGAAAGAATCTTCAACCATCATCTTATCCCAAATCGTACCACTATTAATATTTACCGTGTAAATATCCTCAGCAAATTGATTCGCTTCCTGTGGTGTTACCGTTCTAAAGTTATTGACCCATGCCTTTTCAGCCTCATTCAAGCTTGACGCTGGGTTTACTAACCACCCTTCTTCTGCAATTTGCTTATTGAAAATATCCCCCATATCTGCATAGAGTTGACTTCCTTTCTCATTGTAATTATCCGCTTCTGTGTAGGTGTACATTCTCACGTTTTCTCCACCAAACGTGCATCCTTGATTTTTCCAATTGGCTTTCTTAGATAAAGGCGAGGGAGCTTTATCAATAATGACTAATTCATAATCGTGTTTAGCTAAAAAATAGGCAGTAACTAAATTTACAACACCGGCGCCGACTAATACAATTTTCTGATTAAAATTGGTATCCATAACTATTTACGTATATATTTGATATATAAATAATAAAATTATTATTTCATGCTATAACATAGAAGTGTAGTCCATACATAGAGAAACTATTTATGGCTA
>CAYLSF010000451.1:0-6088 GCA_964385675.1 uncultured Saprospiraceae bacterium | reverse complement strand
TATCTTATACCCATCAATTTAGTATCACGATCTTATTTATTATCAACTTTTATGTAAAGGTATAGAACTTTAGATTGCTTTATTGTTATCTTTTTGTGAATTATTATAACATTCAAATTTTACTAGCAGTTGAAAAACCTATTACATAACTGGAAAATGTTCGTCTATTTTAGCTTGAATGTCTTTGATATGTTGATCGACTTCTGCTTTTAGTCTATCTTCCAATTGATTCCATTTAGTCATTCGATTCTCAAAAGCAGGGGGTAATGAATTTTTTAATGGCTCAAAAGGAAGGCCTAAAAACGTACAGACTTGACGAGTAATTTCCTCCGGATGTGTACACAAGTTTTCATACCGAATGGTCAGACAATCAGGATCTTTATACCATGTTTCAAAGTAGCGTTCCATTGATTTTTGCCAAAAGATTGCCCTTGAAATCAATCGTTTTTCTGGATTCTCTTTATCTCTAAGCCAATAATCTTTAGATACCACCTGTGAATAACCGCTTCTAAGGATAACGATTTTTTTCATGTTATCTTCCTTAAAATTATCCGCTATAAAGTCTTGAAAATAAAATAACCAAGGATTCTTTAACAAAAGCATTTTATTTTTGGACACCCCAAAATGCCAAACGAAAGACTTGCGAAATCGCTTTTTCTGCTTTTCATCCAATTGAGGTTGATGATAGTTTTTAAAACCATTTTCAATCACCTCGCTATAATCGCCAAAATCGAAGAAATCTGTTCCGACCTTCTTTAAAATTTTACGAATCGTTCGTTCCTCCAAATTGGGTTTATATCTGGCTTTTTTCAACTTTAACGTCGGATGCTTTCGCAAAATATCAACCAGAAGCGTAGTCCCCGAATTCCAAAAACCAACAATAAATAGTGATTTCATATAATTTTAACCAATATATTTTTATTCTCTAAAAATCATAAAGCCACAAAGGTACTTTAAAAAACACATTAAAAACCTACCTTTGTGATTCATTTTACGCTTTGTCGGTTTTTACAATCTTCCATAAAAGTATGGATGCTGGTTTAGGCTTACCGAGTTTGGGATGTGATAGTTTTATTACAGTACAACTTGTTCACTTGAACCAACAGTTATGGAAAACCAACAATATGTGGTGCAAAAGCCTATGCCTTTTGCTAAAAGTCTAATTTGGGAATTGAATCAAAAATATTACCATGAAGCAGGCGTAGATGCTTGGCGAAGTGGTACCGTTCCGCACCAACTCACTAGCAACTCAATGGTGGGTAAAACCTATGCCGATTTAATTTTAGGTTTTTTAAAAGATTTAGCCCAAAACGGACAAACTTCAGAAACGGTTTATATTATTGAGTTAGGGGCAGGACATGGTCGTTTAGCTTTCCATATTCTCCAACATTTAGAACGACTTTTAGCGTTGATCCCTAGTACGCTTCCACCTTTTTGTTATATCCTAAGTGATATTGTTGAAGATGATTTAAATTTCTTCTTAAATCATCCACAGTTTCAGCCTTTTTTTGAAAAGGGATTACTCGATGTTTGTTACTTTGATGGAACAAGTAGCCAAACCTTAGACCTGCGATATAGCAAAAAAACGATTACCACTCAAACCTTAGAGCAACCGCTAATTGCTATTGGAAACTACTTTTTTGATTCTCTACCTATTGATGTATTCTATATCAAAAATCGTAATTTATATACCTGTAATATTGAATTGACTGCCAATGTTGATCCCAATACCATAGACACCAAAACACTTTTAGAGGAGCTTCAATTGCATTATCATTATCAGCCCTGTAAATCAACGATTTATCAAGAAACCATTTTACGCAAACTCCTACTAATGTACCAAAATAGTTTGCAACAAACACACTTATTTTTCCCATATACCAGTTTTAAATGCCTTGAAAATTTACAAAAATTATCAAACAAGGGCTTAATGGTCCTTTCAATGGATAAAGGGTTTCATGAACTCTATGAATTGGATGGACAAAATGTACCTGAAATGATTCCACATGGCGGTATATCTTTCTGGGTGAATTATCATGCGTTTGGTGTGTATTGTCAAAAACACAAAGGAAAAGCCTTATTTCCTTCTTTTGCGACGTTGGATATTGAATTGGGGTGTTTATTGTTTGTACCTGAACCCGAAAAATACACCGAAACGCATTTAGCGTATGAAGAAGTCGTCAATTATTTTGGTCCTGATGATTTTAATACGCTAAAAGAATTTACCTATCAAATTGGTAAAAAAATGAACTTAACCCAACTCATTGCCATGCTTCGATTAAGTTCTTATGATTCAACCGTATTTATAAATATGCTTCCTCAAATTAAAATCTTAATGCAGCAAATAACCCAAAAACAACGACATCGCTTAGCCCAAACGATGCACCAAACTTGGCAAATGTATTTTATGATACATGAACCATTCGATTTAGCTTATGAAATCGGTGGTATATTTTATGACTTAGCCTACTACAAGGAAGCGTTAACTTATTTTGAATATTCCATTGGGCACTTTGGAGATAAAGCAGACATTTTTTACAATAAAGCCTTATGTTATTATCAATTGAGAGCAGATGATTTGTTCTTACAAACTCTTGCAGAAGGTAAGGCAATGTTTCCCGATTTTGAACGATTCAGTCATTTGGAAAAATTGGATTTGGGAGCATAAAGGAATGTAATTATTCCAATATTTCATAGCTTCATGGTAGATAGATATTAAAGAGTCAAATGCTTCAAACAAATTGACAATTCCATATTTATAGAAACTTTGTTAAATTTGTCAATAACAGTTATTTACAATATTATCACCGTTGTTGGTTACTGCAATTTAACCAACGACTCAATTATTTAATCAAGAAAACCATGAAACAACTACTTTTTACGACACTATTCATTTTAAGTACATTTTACGGTATTGGACAAGATTGGTCTGGATTTTATGCCTTTACAGTAGATAAAAAAACGGAAGATGGACAACCTTATAAAGCCAAAATAGATATGCAAATCTATAAATTGCATGGAGATTATTGGGGTGAAATGCGAGCAAGTGGTAATCCTAATTTTGGAACAAGTTGGTCGGTAGAGTTTTGGGTATTGGATAATGGTAATTCTTTATATTGTTATTACAATAAAGGAAATGATGAGTTTTATAAAACAAATGCCTTAGTCTTTTCCTTAGAAGGTTCTCCTTCCAATTTCACAACAGTATTTGGACCTTCTACTATGAATGCCATTCAATTTTTGGAAACGAATCCTGGGTTTAAATTTGTGAGTAAAAAAGCGGATGTTTCTAGCGAAATATATACTGCTCCAACCACAACTACGCCTGCCTCTATCACAAAAACAGAACCTAAAACGACAACGCCTTCTAAAACCACAAGAACGTCCAAATTTGATTTAATCTTAGGAAAATGGTCTGGTAAAGCAGTGAACGATTTGTATAAATTCCACGATTATGAATTTAAAATTGATGGTTCGGGGACTCAAAATGGAGAAACTATAGAATGGGAAATGGTAGAAGAGGCAGGGATGTCTTATATTAAAATCACCAGTTCCAAACGAATAGCTAGATCAGAATATCAAGAAATTATGGCAAAGGCTTCTTCCCTAGAGGGGTTGGATACTTATACACTAGTAAAAACACCCGAAGGAACATTTAAGTTAAGAATAGAAGGGGAGAAATACTTCTTAGTGCAAAGTCCTAAAACGCTGCAAGTCAACAAAGTGAACAGCACTACGCTTACCCTGTCGGTAAGAACGAAGGGTGCAAAATGGAAAAAAACGAAACATTCGAGGGTGCAATAGCCAGCTGCGTATTACGAGTTACGGGTTTATCGAATATTCGGACAAACTCGCAACTCGTAACTGGCAACTCGCTTAATTAAACAACGACTGTAACTTCATCGCTATTCCCATATCTCCATCTATTTGTAATTTCCCACTCATAAAAGCTGACATTGGATTGAGTTTTCCTTTGACTAAGGCCTCAAAATCAGCTTGAGCTAATTTAACCGTACAATCCGCATCTGAATTTTCAGTAGAAACGGTATTTAATGCCCCTGTTCCATCTAAAACTAACACCTCTTGACCAAAATCAAATTTCAATGTCGCATCCAACAATGGAGCTTCGGCGGCTTTTTGCTCAATGCCTTTGATCAAGTTTTTCCAATCGCCGTTAGAAACAGTTTCAGTGTGACCATTTCTGTTGGCAGTAGCTTTTCTTAGTGGTTTTGGTGTTCCGTTTGAGCGATTTTCAGCACCATAGCTTACATCATCTATTAGCATTTTAGCAATAATTTCTCGCATAATTTCGGAGCTACCCCCTCCGATTGTTCCGACTCTTACATCTCTAAACATTCGTGCCATCGGATACTCTTCCATAAAGCCATAACCACCATACATTTGCAGACATTCTGTAGCTACTTTATTCATTTGCTCGGTTACCAATAGCTTCGCCATGGAGCATAACTTTACGTCATAAATGCCATCTGCATACATTTTGCAACAGTGATAAGCAAAAGCTTTTTGAGCTTCTATTTCGGATGACATTTGAGCAATGCGGTGTCTTAATACTTGAAAGCGGTTAATCGAACGTCCAAACGCTTTCCGCTCCGACATATACTGTAAGGTTTTTTGAATAGCCGTTTCCATACCGACTATCCCAGCAGGAACCCCTACCAAACGCTCTAATTGTAAGCCATTCATTAGGTAATAAAATCCTCGTCCTTCTGCACCGACTAAGTTTTCAACAGGTACTTTTACGTCATCAAAACTCAACTCAGCGGTATCTGACGCATGCCAACCTAATTTTTTTAATTTACGAGCCGTCACGCCTTCTGCATTTCTATCTATCACGAGTAAACTCACGCCTGCTGCTCCTAAGTCTGGATTTGTCTTTACAACGGTTACGATAAAATCGCCATAAACGCCATTGGTGATGAAAGTCTTGGAACCGTTGACTATGTAATAATCTCCTTTTCGCTCGGCTCTTGTTTGAATATTTTGAGCATCTGAACCTGCACCAGGTTCTGTAATACCAATAGAGCAAACCTTCTCCCCCGAGATAATCCCTGGCAAGTATTTTTTCTTTAATTCATCAGAGCCATATTTTAAAATATATGGTGCGGACATATACTGTGTTACTTGTTGCGTAATCACAAATCCTCCAGAATTGATACGCCCCATTTCTTCATTAAATACCACGTCATAGAAAAAATCCAATCCTTGACCACCATACTCTTCAGGATATCCTAATCCTAAGAATCCCATATCCCCAAACTTCTTCCAAATAGACTTCGGCACTCGTCTTGCTTCTTCCCATTCATCTATATGTGGATGTACTTCCTTGTCTATAAATGTTCGTAAACTCTCTCTGAACATCTCATGCTCTTCTGTAAAATAGTAGCTATACATTGTTTATTTTTTAATTTTTGTTTCAATATTTGAACATTAGTTCTTTAAAGTAGAATTTTTCCCTTAATTCTTGTCACACAATTTACAGGGAATAAATTGGATACATTGCATAACTATTTTAATAAAAACTAGGCGACTATGACTAATTTTGGTTATTAATTAATCGAAGATAGATACCACTTACTTAAAACAATAATTCTTAAATAAAAGACTCTTTGAGTACCAATTTTAGATTATCCCTGCTTAGAAAGTTTAAGTCGCTTATTTATTATTGTTTCTATTAGAAGTCACTTCAATGACACCAGAACTAAGCAGTAAGCCTTTTTTAATATAAGTAGAGTAATCCATTCTTGTAACTATTATCAAGCGAAATTTTATAGACAACGGTAATAATGAAATCATTTTAGTAAAAGACAGCTTGTTCCATCTATCCGCACAAGATCGCCAGTCGCTAAAAATCAATCCACTTATTGTACGTTCCGTTGTTGGCTTAGGCAACTCCTCTAAAGCCTTAGAAAACTTACAAAAATTAGTCGCAAAAACGGGGGCAGTTTTATTCGTATTAAAAATAATGAGGCGGATACCGAGGCTTTATTAGAGGAGGTGAAACTTCGTTCTCGGTGGTGAATGGATATTTGTATCAACAATAATGATTCACAAAACAGGGTTATTCTAT
>CAYLSF010000450.1:4636-6097 GCA_964385675.1 uncultured Saprospiraceae bacterium | reverse complement strand
CTCTTAATAATAATCGCCGATGTGTACCCACTTTTTTATAAGGAATTTCACCCTGTTCCAATAATTTCACGACATAAGGTCGAGACACGTTTAATAGATTAGCAGCTTCTTGTGTGCTGATTTCAGTATCTTCTGTAGCAACTGTTATTTTTTTACCCTCCGCTAAACCTTCCATAATAGACTTAAATAAAGCCACGGCTTTGAGCGGAACAGCTATCGCTTTTTCCGTTTCATGTAGTTTAATATTCACTACAGAAGCTTCTTCTTTAGAGATTTTTTGAAATTGTTCCATCAATTCTTTAAGTGCTGTCGTTGCAATTTCCTGCTCTACGGACGTTGTTGGTTCTAATATTACAGTCATAGGATTTTTTAATTTAGTTTATAAAAATAAACGAAATAAACGAAACGAAGTTCCTATTAGCCTAAAATTTCCTTCATTACCCCCTAAAAACAAACCTAACATATTAGAAATGACCCCTAAATAATAGAAAATATTAGAAATGTACCTTTTAAAGTCAGTTTTGTTCCCCACAAGTACGGATACATTTGTCACATCAATTTATTTATCCTTTATCACTAATCAAAAACAAAGCAAGTATGTATCCTGCATTACAACCCACATTATTGACAACTGAAACCTTTCACTTAGAAAGGAATCGGAGAAGTATAGGAGCAACTCGAATCCTATATACCTTAGGCATTTTTGTATTTCCTACCTTATTTGCCAATGCTTTATTTTATACCGTTTTTGGATTAAACGGATTTAGTCTTTTGCTAGCAATGGGTACAACAGGATTAATTTTACTCAACTTAACCTTATACTTATTAAACCTCAAGGAACAAAGAGATAGAACATTAATCATAGGATTCAATGAAATAAAAGTATTAGAAAAATCAACCATACTACACACCATTCCATTTGAGGAAATGACGATATCGAGTTTAACTTGGGGGGGGGAGGAAGCAACTCAACCTGCTATACGAATCAGTGGTAAAGGATTTCCCTGTATGACCATTGGATGTAGAGTGCCTACAACTCTAAATGGAATCTTAAAAGCGACACCGTTGCCAAAGACTATTGACTGTACTGCTTACCTGATTTCGGATGAAACAGAATGGCAGCACTTATTACAAGCTTTAGATAATTTGATAGAAGTGTAATATTTGACGCTTCACTTAAAAGAAGACAATAAAGTATTAGAAATATATTGAAAACCTTAGGGCAAAATCAATAGTTAACAACCACAATTTAAGACATGAAAAGTACATTTAAATTAATTATCACTTCATACCTACTACTTACAACCTACTACTTATCAACCGCACAAGTAGGCATCAACGAAGATGGGTCAAATGCAGACGCTTCGGCTATACTGGACGTTAAAAGCTCCAGTAAAGGAATTTTAGTGCCTCGTATGACTTCTGGTCAAAGAGCGAATATCGTTAGTCCAGCCATCGGTT
>CAYLSF010000450.1:0-4615 GCA_964385675.1 uncultured Saprospiraceae bacterium | reverse complement strand
ATCAGAAAGTTTTTGGTTTAATAGTTCCAATGGTTGGATAGAGTTAAGTGATGGTACATTGGCAGCTACCCTAACAGATGCTGACAGCGACACCAAAATCCAAGTAGAACAAAATGCCGATGAAGATATTATTCGATTTAATGTGGGAGGACATCAAGCCTTTCAAATATTAGCGGATGGTATTGGTAAGTTGCAAGGGAAAACCAACACCGCACTTCGACTAGTCAAAAGTAATGATACACAATCCAGTAATATATCTTTTTCAGGTGGTGCGACGACGTATAATTTGGGGACACCAACGGCAGATAGATTCAGGCTATGGAATAGCAATGTAGGCGAACTATTTACGGCCAACCCTAATGGTAATATTACATTACTACCATCAACAAGCACTTCAAGCCTATTCGTCAGAGGGAATATTAACGTCAATAATGCTTTTACTCTACCAAAAGTAGATGGTACAAATGGGCAGGTTTTACAAACAGATGGAAGTGGAACAGTAACTTGGGCAACACCAACCGATAATGATAATCAAACGCTCTCTTTAGCAACCAATACATTGAGTTTAACAAATGGAGGCTCCGTGGATTTAAGTAGTTATGTTAATACCGACAATCAAGATTTATCCTTAACGAATGATATGTTGAGTTTAACTAATGACGCTTCTCCAGTTGATTTATCTGCTTATGCCAATGACAATACGACCATCGTACAAGACGCTGATAACGACACCAAAATCCAAGTAGAAGAAAACGCCGATGAGGATAAAATTCGTTTTGATTTGAATGGTACGGAGCGTTTGGTGATTAGTCAAAATGGTTCAGGAAAAACACTTTTGGATTTCCCAAACAATGGAGAAAATCTGTTCATTGGAACAGATGCTGGGTCTTCTAATACCTCGGGGCAATACAATGTTTTCATAGGGGATGGTGCTGGATTGTATAATACAACGGCAGATTACAATGTTTTTGTAGGGGATAATGCTGGAGGAGGAAATACAACAGGTGAACATAATACTTTTCTTGGTGCTTATGCAGGTGATGATAACTTGACGGGTGACGAAAATGTATTTATTGGAACAGATGCTGGTTCCGATAATGAAACAGGACATTACAACACCTTTGTAGGTTCGGAAGCAGGTGTTGATAATTCAACCGGAAGTGGTAATACTATTTTGGGTTATGCCGCAGGATATAACAATGAAACTGGTAATGATAATATTTTCCTAGGGCATCAAGCAGGATATAATGAGACAGGTTCTAATAAACTCTACATTGAAAATTCCGATGCCAATTCTACTAATGCCTTAATTTATGGAGAATTTGATACCGACTTATTACGTATCAATGGCACGTTAAATATCAATAATACCTTTTCTTTTCCAACTGTTGATGGTACAAATGGACAAGTTTTACAAACCAATGGAAGTGGAATTCTGTCATGGAATACTTTATCGGATAATGATAATCAAACTCTTTCATTGATGACGAACACATTGAGTTTAACTAATGGCGGTTCAGTTGATTTAAGTGGTTATGTAAACACAGATAATCAAACCCTTTCATTGACGACTAATACATTGAGTTTAACCAATGGCGGTTCAGTTGATTTAAGTGGTTATATAAATACCGATAACCAAGACTTAACCCTCTCAAATCATACCTTGAGCTTAACGAATGATGCTTCTACTGTTAATTTAGCAGCTTATGCTAATGAAAATATAAGATTACTCCAAGATACGGACAACGACACCAAAATCGAAGTAGAACAAAATGCCGATGAAGATATGATTCGATTTACAGTCGGCAATACGGAACGATTACGTTTGGAAAATAATGGAAAATTAAATATTAATAACGCCTTTTCTTTACCAATTACCGATGGTACTGCCAATCAAATCTTACAAACCGATGGAAATGGAAATTTGACTTGGAACTCAGTTGCAGGTGTTAGTTCTATTGATGTTGTACAAGATTCAGATAACAATACTAAAATTCAAGTTGAAGAGAGTAGTAATGAAGATAAAATTCGCTTTGATATAGCAGGAACAGAATACTTCCGCATGGAAGCTAAACGCCTTGTTTTTGGCAATACAGGAAGCAGTATTTTTATCGGAAGCAGTGCAGGAGCAAACGATAACAGTACCAGTAATGAAAACCTTTTTATTGGAAATAATGCAGGACAAGCCAATACAAGTGGCGAAGATAATGTAGCATTAGGAAATAATGCAGCATTTAGAACCACAACAGGAGCGTATAATATATCCATAGGAAAAAATGCACTTCGAGAAAATGCGACTGGCGATAAGAATATTACTTTAGGCGTTTCTGCATTAAATCTTAATAAAGGTTCTTCTAATATCGCTTTAGGCTATCAAACAGGTTGGTTAAAAGCAAATGGAAACTATAATATCCTAATCGGAGAAGAAGCAGGTAGAGGTTCAACATTACATGACAAATCTAATAATGTTATGATTGGATATGAGTCAGGACACAATAACGATGCTGATGGTAGTGTGTTTTTGGGTTATCAATCTGGTTACAACGAAACAAACGGCAATCGTTTATACATCGAAAACTCAAACTCAACTTTACCATTAATCTATGGTGAGTTTGACAACGATAAAGTAAAAGTTAATGGTGATTTGGAAGTAACAGGTGCAGCAACTATCAGTGATGTTAGTGGCGATGTAGATGTGACTGGAAATGTAGATGTAAGTGGTGATCTAACTGTAGGTAGCAACGATGAACATACCACAACAGCCGATAAAAAAATGAGCATCGTTAGTGCAAGAATTCAAGAAAATGGTAATGTAGATACCGGACGCTCTTACTCTGGATATATCAATACCTCTAATACAACTAAAATAGCGACAGGTATCTATTATGTTGAACTCAGTACACCGTTTGCTCAAATACCAACGGTAGTCGTCACCGCAGAACCTGCTAGTGGCGGAGGTGATATTAGACATGCCGTTGTTCAATTTATAGACGACGACGAATTTAAAGTAGTCATTTATAATTCCACTGGCACAAAGAAAGATGCACCCTTCAATTTTACAGCAATTGGCGTGAGATAGGATTTAAATTATAGTGACTCGTGATTCGTACGCTAGTAATCATTAATGACTAAAATATTCAATAAGAAACGCTTATGTCTCACAAGGCAAATTTTAAAAGGCAAACAACCACAACTATGAAAAGTACAGTCAAATTAATAACTACTTTATACCTACTACTTACTACTTCATACTTACTAACTGCGCAAGTCGGTATCAACGAAGATGGCTCAAATGCAGACGCTTCGGCTATGCTGGACGTAAAGAGTACAGACAAAGGAATTTTAATACCACGAATGACCACCACACAGCGAACGACTATCAATAGTCCGGCAACGGGTTTATTGGTATTTGATACTACAACTGAGAGTTTTTGGTTTAGAAACTCTACGGGTTGGGTCGAACTCAAAGATGGTACGCTTACAACCACACTTGCAGATACAGACAATGATACCAAAATACAAGTAGAAGAAACTACTGATGAAGATAAAATACGATTCGATTTGGGAGGTTCAGAGATGATGCTTTTAAATCAAACCGCAACAGGAAGACCTCGCTTGGAATTTAATAATAATAGTAACATCTACATAGGAAATCAAGCTGGCGAAAACGACAATAATACCAATGGTGGAAATATGGCGATTGGCGATAATGTATTGGAAGACAATACAAGTGGTTCGTCTAATATAGGTATTGGTAATAGTACACTTAAGGATAATACAAGTGGTTCGTCTAATGTAAGTATAGGCGAAAGTTCTTTATTGTTCAATACGACAGGAAATGGAAATGTGGCATTGGGTCGTGCTGCTTTACTATTAAATACCACAGGAACTCAGAATACGAGTATAGGCAATACAGCGGGTCTCAATAATCAGACAGGTAACTCTAATGTATTTATTGGTGTGAGTGCAGGTGCTGAACAAACTATACTCGCGCCTAATAGCAATAGCAATAATGTAATGGTAGGTGCTAATACAGGTATTAATGCAATAGGCAATAACAATATCTTTTTAGGATACTATGCAGGTTTTAATCTATCAGGTTCTCATAAACTCATTATCGAAAGTGAAGCATTAAATAACACACCATTGATTTATGGAGAATTTGATAATGACTTATTGCGTATTAATGGTACTTTGAATATCAATAATGCCTTTTCTTTTCCAACTACTGATGGTATAGCAGGACAAGTTTTAGTAACGAATGGAAGTGGTAATTTGGTTTGGGGTACGGTGAATGGTAGTGGCGGCGGTAGCGGCGTATATCAAACACTTTCTTTAATAAACAATACTTTAGGTTTAACCAATGGTGGTTCGGTAGATTTGAGCAGTTATCATCAAAATTTAACACTTTCCAATAATACATTGAGTTTATCCAATGGTAATTCTGTGGATTTATCGGCTTATGCTGTGGATAAGACAGCAATCATACAAGATATCGACAGTGATACCAAAATTCAAGTAGAAGAAAGTGCAAATGAAGATGTGATTCGATTTGATATAGGTGGAAATGAAATTTTTAGAATATCGAAAAATACAAATGGTATTACTCTATTTG
>CAYLSF010000449.1:0-6098 GCA_964385675.1 uncultured Saprospiraceae bacterium | reverse complement strand
AGCTAATTCATTATGCTCGTTAGTGATTTTTTTCTCAATTATTTTTATCGCATTTAATAAATATTGTAAGGCTTTTTCAAATTGATTTAAATCAATATATGTTATACCTAAGTCATTATATGAAGTTGCTAAATCTTCGTGATTCTCGTTCAATGTTTTGATTCTAATATCAAATGCTTTTTGTTTAAACAATAAAGCATTTTCATGTTGTTCTACTTTTCTGTAAACTTCTCCCATATTATTATAGGCGGTGGCTAAATCTAAATCATTCGATTGCAAAATTTCTTCCCTACATTTTAGTGCTTTTTGCATATATTCAATTGCCAGTGAATGCTTATTTATATCAGCATAAGTTAATGCCAGATTACTATAAGATATAGATAAGTCATAGTTATCTACTACCCCCAAATATTCTTCAATTTCTACACTAATTTTTCCATATTCAGCAGAACTACGATAATCTCCAATTTCAAAAAATATTTCTGCAATATTCAAGGCGAGTGTAGAAACTTCTTGGTCCTGAGTTTCTATGAAGTTAGTTATCAATGATTTTCCATATTTTATGTATTTTACTGAATCCATCGGATCTTGTTCACGTTCAAGATTAAATTTCCTTATGAATACATCAAATAACATTAGACAATCTTTAATAGTAGGTGCTATTTGTTTTTTTAAAACTTCTTGTAAAACATTATGCATCTTAAAAGCATCCTGTTCGTTATTCCAATTTAACCATCCTTTACTACTTACTGAATTTAATAAATTCGTTAATTCATCCCGTTCTTTGTTATTTTTAATTTGTAAAAACTCCAAAATATTCTCCCCCTGATTATTCTGATAATGAATATATAAGGATGGTAATACTGAAAATTGTGTTAATATCCATTGCTCATAAGAGGTTAGATTTGCTATTTCAAATGCAGCTAATATAAAGGCATAAATATTTTCAATGCGTTTTTTTTGAGTATAATTGAGTTTCAATTTAGTATTATGCGTTAAAGCTAAACCTTTATCCTCCAACTCTTTAATAATATTTTTTAAACTCAATTGTTTGGATTGTCCTGTTTTAGCTAAGACCTCTATTGCAAGCGTATGATAATCAATTGCTTGTAGAATTTGCTTAATAAGTCCATCATCTTTTTCTATTTGATAGTATAAATAAAAAAGTTCTAAAGCATGATGTTCTTCTAAAAAGCCTAATTCGTACAACTCAAAGCCTTCTAAATACTGCCTTGAAGTGACTAAAACACTCCAATTCTCTTCTAAAGTAATGAAGTCAATATTTTGGGTAATTCCAATATCCTCTTGTGCATTATCAATTACTAATAAATTATTGCCTTTAAGTTGTTGTAACCGATTGATAATAATTTCAAACACATGCTGGATAAAATCATCGTCTCTTGCGATGTCCTCTGTGTCAATACATAAATTTTTGAGTAATATAGGATTGAATACAAAAGCCTCTTTCAAATCTGTTGTTACATTTATCCAAGTGATATGTTGATATCTTGTCTTTTGTTCTTCTAATAGCACTTTAGCTAATGTTGTTTTCCCTATCCCTCCTAATCCATTTACCAAAATCACTTTTTTTGAAGTTTTCAATAGTCGAATAACTGTATTTAGGTCTTTATCTCTTCCAATAACTTTATCTGTGTCAATATAAGGAATAGTGGTTAGCTGATGGGGTATTAATTTCTGTTTAATAATATTGATAGCACCATTTTCAGTAATGGTTTCAATATAAATATTTTGATTGTTTCTTTGAATGATAGAAGTTTCCATTTATGTTAGATTGAAGGTTGAAAACTATCTAATCCATTTTGGGTGATTCTTGTAATTACTTCGGGTAATTTCAATCTTAAAGCCCTAGCTCGTTTAGCAATAAAAATAATATCTCTTGTGTTAAATTTTAATAGATGAATAATTCTATCAATATCCCCATATTCGCAAGGTTTATTATAGTGTGTCTCAAATAAACCAATTAACTGTAGCTTTGATAAAGGCTCTAAAGGAATAGAAATAAAATCTTCTAACTCCTCTTCTTCCGTAGTTACGATAATTGCCCAATTATCAGACAGTCGAATGTTGTCATAAATATTGGTGTGTTCTACATCTTGTTTTACATTGTCTAGTATCAGTAAATTTTTACCACTTAGTTGCCTTAAAATATTGGTGATTTGTAAAAATCGATCCGTTTTATTTTCAACATTAGGGCTAATGAGAAGGCTATCTGCTAGAGCATACTGTTCTGCAATTGCATTGATTACAGTATTTTTTACGTCTATCCAAGCGATATGATTAAATTTAGACCGGTTACGTTCTAAAAAATTCTGAACAAAAGTTGTTTTTCCTATCCCTGCTTCTCCTTGAACCGCTATGATTTGATTGGTTTGATGTAAAGTATTTTCAAGTTTGGAAAAATCTCGACTTATCAAAGTATCTAATCGAAGTTTAGGTAAAACAGTCAATATTTGTGGAATTTGTTCTTTCTCTATTAGATTCAGTTTACCTTGATTGTTTCGTACCCGAAAATTCCACCCCTCTTCTGATATGATAGCAAAGTTTTGGTTTTTGTTAATGATTTTATAGCTATCATCTTGATTTAAATAAATATTTACTGCTTTGTGCGCATCGTTAATGAATGTTGGGTTACTTCCATAGTTAATATAACTTGTTGTTTTATTACTAACTTCTTTTTTTTTATCAACATCTGAATTTTGAGGAATTATATCAGCTTTAATTTCATATTTTTCAAGATAGTCTATATAACCTATTTCATCAAGATAGATTGCAAATAGGTTTCTAACGACCATACTGCTTGTACTTTCAGCGGTTTTAAAAATTCGCCTAAACGTATCATAAGATGGTATTAAGGTTGGAATAACATTAGAAGAAACATCTAATAATGCTTTGACTTTAGTATTTTTTGAATACGCTGTTCTTAAAGTTTCTTGTAATTTATTTTCCAAAAACTGTTTAGCAAATTTTGGTTTCCATGCCTTTGGGTGCACTCCATGTTTTTCTGCTAATCTTTCTCCAATATGAACCCAAAATTTTTCTGCTGCTTTCATAATCTATCTAAAAAATTTATGCAAAACTCATGCAAAATCTATGCGCATTGTTCTTGCGATCCTTTCCTATTCAAAAAGTAACTACTTGCCCTTGATATCGATTGGAACCAATCCATTTTATAAAAAATAATCAAGGGTGCCTTTGATTGCAAATACCATAAAAAATGCGAGATGGTAATAGCAATCACCAAGATAATGTACAACGTAATTAATTGAATTAAACAGTAGTAACGTTCAAATACATTTGAGCGTTACTTTATTTATTCCAATTATGTAATCTCTTCTAATTTTTCAAGAAACCAGCTTTTGTACGAATACGAAATTGTACTGATATGAGTATTTAAACGATTTAATTTTGCATTGTAAGCTTTCCCCCCTTTATACTCCCAAGCGTGTTTTAAAAAAAACGAATAGAATTTCACATAAGTTTTATGAAATAATAAGTAATAGTCTAAATGATAGCCTATTTTTGGATTATTATGTTGCTTTAATTGATCTCTAAAACTATCTAAAATTCTGGAGATTTCGATACCACTTTCTTCAAAATGTTTATCAAGTTGTATTTCTAGTTCAAGATAAACTTGTAACTGTAACATCTTTATATCTTGACTTACAAAAATTTCCCTTACTCTGGTTAGATTTTTAAGTATACAAAAGGCTTTTAAATACTGCTGCCGATAGAAGAATATTAAACCTTTTGAATATTGATAGTATTTTTTCCTATCTACTTCATCTAAGCGTTCTTTATAGGTTTCCACAAAATCTAATGCCCAATCGAATATATTCGCATAGTTTTGAGGTAAATATTGCCCTATTTGATGTTCAGCTAAAGTTTCAGACGCTTTTAAAAGTAATGTAACAAAGTTTTTATACGCCCCTGAATTAATAACACCTTTGCTTTCAGTATTATACTCTAACTCAAGAAGATGTTGATTATAGAGTAAATTTTTAACCATAAAATCGTTATGTCCATGATTATTTTGATAGGTACAATAATTCGTCAGATTAGAATATATTTCGATTAAATCTTCTCTATCTATTTGACAACCATTAATCAACTGTTCTATTTGCAATAATTTATAAAATTCCCTTTCTATATCCTCTTTCTCTTTATCCAACCCCTGATACAGAAGACTCAGTTGATAGTAAATTTCAATAATAGGTGGTAATTGCGACTCTTGCCTTAATGAAATCAAGATACCTTCTACTACCTGAAAATCATTAATTTCATAAGTTAATAATTGACGACTCACCATTTTTTTATAACTCAAATAAGCACAGTAATTTTTCAATTTTTCAAACAAGAATAATTGATTCAAAGATTCATTGATCCCTTTGAGATTTGGTTCTTTATCTCTTCGACCGCTCTTTTGGATTTCGAGTCGTTTCTGTTGTGCTCCTGCAACTTTTTTTAATAATTTTTTGCTAAATCTCATTTTAATTTTTGACACTAAAATTTTTTATCTCCAAAAAATAGATGCTTTAGAGTATTTATTCACCGTTTCAACCTACTCTTATTACTCAGATGTAATTTCCTCTTCTTCTTTTATCTCCAATTTCAATTTTCACACTTCTAGCATATTTGTATCAACAAAAGCAGCCAAGGTGCACATAGGTTATTTTGTTGAGTTCTTTAAATCATATTTTTTTCACACGTCGAAGTAAAAGGCCTTTTCATGACACAAATTTTCAGTTGTTATGAAAATTTTAATTGCAGTTCTTTTTTTCGTGATTGGTGTCAATAATGTTAATGCTGCCGTAGCAGTTCAACACCAAGAAAATGTTCCAGTTCAATTCATTCAATCATTAGATTCCTATGAAGTAGGAGGCACAATTGTAATGGTTGAAGATATGATGCGAGTTAGTAGTCCTAATGGTCCTATAACAGGTATTACGGTCTATAACGAAGCTGGCACAGATGTTATTTGGCAACCTGAAGCTTGTCAAGAATCTAAATGTGACTACAATACAACACCATTATCAAGTGGGACATACTATGTAGAAGTCGCAGTAGAAGGTGGTGAATCATTTAGCGGTTACATTACAAAATCGTAAGTACACCAATAAGGTCAATTGAGTTTCAATTAAATTAATAGTAGTCGGCATATCTATTGAAGATATAGCCGACTACTTATTTTAATCAATTTTAAAAATCATTACTTGTTGATATTCAAATCATTAAGCTTAAAAACTAAAACCCAAAACCCGATATTTCCATCCAAAAGTGTACTACCACCAATCAATAGAAGTCAATAATTTGCAAAATGTGAGCGTAAAGCTCACGCTCTCTTTTTAGGAGAGGAGTCAAATTGACTTCCTCTCCTTTTCTATATTATAAGTCATTGACTTACAATAAAAGACTTAGAAATGGTATCTCCATTTGCTGTAATTATCTGACAAAGATACTGTCCATTCGTAAACATTGAAGTATTTAATTGCCAATGATTGTTCCCTATCGTTATGGTATTTAAATTACCAACCAACCGACCAGATACATCATAAATAACCACTCTTTCGATCGTGTTAGCACTTCCAACTGTAATATTCAAAAAATCACTCGTAGGATTAGGATAAAGTGTAGCTGTTAAACTAACAGGCTTTTCAAAAGTCACCTGACGAATATCTGAATATTCAAATGTTCCATCTTTATCTACTTGCTTTAGACGATAATAATTAACTCCTACTTTAGCATTTTCATGAATAAAGGAATACGTTTGTTCTTCTACACTTTGTCCTGCGGCATTAATTTCTCCGATTTTCTTAAAATCACGACCATTTGTAGCGTATTCAATCTCAAAATAATCCGAATTTTGCTCTGTAGCTGTTGCCCATTCTAAGAGACTATATAGCTTTGTTACATCATGTTGAGTAGCTTCAAAATAAAGCCATTCCACAGGTAATAATGCTGCATTTGTTACAGTTTGTCCTGTACGATTTCCACCTGAATCATAAGTGTAAGTGATGCTTGTACCTTGTGGATAAGTGATATTTGTCACTCTACCTAAGGCATCATAAGTAATTGTATTT
>CAYLSF010000448.1:0-6135 GCA_964385675.1 uncultured Saprospiraceae bacterium | reverse complement strand
CCCCTGCTTGTAAGGCAGGTGCTCTGAACCACCTGAGCTAATCGCCCGATTTTGAATTACTAAACTAACTTAAACTACATTTAGTTCCCTGTGTTTTTGTTTAGCGAGTGCAAATATAGGACGAGGTTTTTGATTAACAAATATTTTAGCCAAAAAAATGATAAATATTTTTATTTCAATAAGTCTTACCTTCTAAGTGAGGTCGTCAAACGTTTTTTTTAGGTTGGTCATTCTAGTGATTATCTCTATATTGAGTTTTTATTTTGATAATATAAAGTTTGCTGATTATTGGTCTGACTTCTTAAATATGTATTATGAAATACGAATCATTAAATCCACAATTATTTCAACTCAATCGAGAGCGATTCATACGAGAATTAAAACCGAACTCCATTGCTATTTTTAACGCTAATGATTTGATGCCTCGTAGTGGCGATCAGTTTTTCCCATTTCGTCAAAATGCAGATCTATTCTACTTATCAGGATTGGATCAAGAAGAAACAGTAGTAGTCATATATCCCGATAGTGTGCAAGAAGCCTATCAAGAAGTTGTATTTACCAAAAAGACCAATAATTATATCGCCATTTGGGAAGGGCATAAATATACCAAGTCAGAAGTAACGGCTACCTCTGGAATAAAAACGGTATTTTGGTTAGAGGATATGGATAATATTTTAAATGCTTTAATCTTACAAGCCGACCATATTTACCTGAATGGGAATGAAAACAGTCGTTATCATTCTGATGTGCCTTATCGAGATGTGCGTTTTGCAGCTCAGATTAAAGCCAAATATCCGATGCATACCATTTTGAGAAGTCAACCGATTATGCTTAAATTACGGATGATTAAGTCCAAATATGAAATTCCCGTCATTCAACATGCTATTAATATCACAGAAAAAGCCTTTAGACGAATTTTAGGTTTTGTGCAGCCCGGTGTAATGGAGTATGAAATAGAGGCAGAAATGATTCATGAGTTTGTCCGAAACCGAGCAACGGGACACGCTTATGAGCCTATTATTGCGAGTGGTAAAAATGCTTGTGTTTTACATTATACCGATAATAATCAACACTGTAAGGATGGAGATTTATTACTAATGGATTTTGGAGCAGATTATGCCAATTATGCTGCGGACTTAACTCGAACGATTCCCGTCAATGGTCGATTTACTGAGCGTCAAAGAGATGTATATCAATCGGTTTTAAACGTCTTAAAAGAAGCGACTCAACTACTTGTACCTGGCACTACGATTGATGCCTACCATAAAGAAGTGGGTAAAATCATGGAAGCGGAGTTGATTCGCTTAAAGCTATTGGATAAAGAAGCCGTGAAAAATCAAAACCCTAAACAACCATTGTATAAGCAATATTTTATGCACGGTACTTCACATCATTTAGGATTGGATGTTCATGATTTAGGGAATTTCTACACGCCATTACAAGCAGGAATGGTTTTTACTTGTGAGCCAGGCATCTATATTCCCAAAGAAGGTATTGGCGTTCGATTAGAAAATGATATTGTAGTCACCGATACACAGCCGATTAATTTAATGCGAAATATTCCTGTGGAAGTAGAGGAGATTGAAGAGTTGATGAATTTGTAGCGAGTTGAACGAAGTGAAATCCCGTACTGATAAGTCGGGATTGCGAGTTTTTACAGCTACCTTGAAACAAAAGTTATGTTTCATTTCAATCCGATTTTTTAATATTTAAATTATGGGGTTAGTAGTATCAAGGATGTATTTTGAAAATGGTTTACCCTCTTTAAAAACCATACAAAACCAGTTTAAACAACAAACTGGTTTACATCTTAGTGTAGTAGCCGATTTATACTTAAACGAATTTCCATCAAGTAGTAAGGAAATAGTACATTTATTGAATAAAGATATTGAGGCGTATCAAAAATATGAAGAAAGTATAAATGATGAAGATGAGAATAATTTAGAGCATGAAAACATAGATTTGGAAAAGCTAAATTATATTCTTGGAATAAATTTTTATCTCTCTGATTTTTATCAAATTGATGTATTTATTGAAGGACATACTATTGGACTTTATTTTTCCCTAAATCAAGTTTATTTTCCATTATCTTTAAGTAAAGTCCTATATGATTTAGGTGGACGGTATGTAGATGATGAGGGGAATCCATCAGAAGGTTGGTATAATCCTAAAAGATGGAAAAAGCTAAAGCATTGGGAGGATTATAAATGGTATAATAGACCTAGGAAGTAAAAATTGGATTTGGACTAGAAGATTTCCAAATCCAATTTTAAAAGTCATGATCATCTACTGAAGTCGGAGCGATCTCGCAATTTGCTTATTTCCATCCTTCTGGATTTTCAGCCATTGTTTCTTCCCAATTTGCGATAACCGTAGAAAGCGAATCTACAACGCCTTGATAATGATGTTGTAAATCATAATTTTCACTTTTGTCGCGTTGTAAGTCATATAGATTGGGATGTTGAGCCCCAAACCATGGCTTTGCCATATCATGTGTAATCAAGCCTTTTCTATCCAATAAAATTGGCCAGATATAGTGATTGGTATTATCTAAATATTTCCAGTTACCTGCCAATACGCCTTCTACAGCATCAAAGTGATAGAAAAATAAATGGTCATGTAAAGAGGCTTGATTGGGATTTTCCCAAAGCGGTTGCATATCTTTCCCATCAATAATACGGTCATCTGGATTGGCTAAACCTACAATATCTAATAAGGTAGGGAATACATCAAAATTCATACTGGCGGCACCACAAGTTGTATTTTCGGGAATGTGATTTGCCCATTTGGCAATAAACGGCACTCGATAACCTCCTTCAAACGACTGCCCTTTTCGACCTCTAAAGTCTCCAGGACTGCCCTTAAACCAAGGGCCATTATCGCTTGTAAATAAGACGATGGTGTTATCTGCTATTCCTTGCTTTTCTAATGTTTTTAAGACTTGTCCAATATAAAAATCCATTCCTTCAACCACATCGCCATAAATACCTCCTTGTGATTTATTTTTAAAATTAGCCGAAGGGACTAGTGGCAAGTGCGGTGCAGTAAAGGACAAGAAATAGAAGAAAGGTTGTGCTGTATTATTTTCAATAAATGATATGGCTCGTTCTGCAAAAATACGACTCAAATAATCTTGTTCTAAGCCCACATCTGCTGTAATCATACTGTCTCTATCAAATAAGGCGGCTGGAAATTCATCATTTGCAGCATTTAAGCCCAAGAAGTCATCAAATCCATGATACATTGGATTAAATTCGGGATGTGTTTTTAAATCGCCCAAATGCCATTTACCTGACATTCCTGTAGCATAACCTGCTTGTTTTAGGGCTTCAGCTAGGGTGACCTCCTTATGTGGCAGACCATTGTATTTAGAACTCGGCCCCATATCTACTGTGCCTAACTTATTAAATACTTTGGACAAGTGCCACATGAACTTTTTGCCATACGGCAACGCCGTAGGTGTAATCACCGAACTAAATCCTGCCCGAATCGGATAACGCCCCGTCATCAACGCTACCCTTGAAGGCGAACACACCGAAGCCCCTGCGTAGAATTGTGTAAACTTCATGCCTTGCCGAGCCAAACTATCCAAATGTGGTGTATGAATCAACGAACTACCATAACAACTCAAATCTCCATACCCCAAATCATCCGCCATAATCAATAGGATATTGGGTAAAGTATCTTTACCTGTTTTTTGCTTTAAGGCTAATTGATACCCCAAATCTTTTTTACTAATATCCTTGCCAATATTCCCAAAAGATAGGATAGCGATATAGCCTAGCCATAGTAAAATGGGTAAGCCTAGAAGAACAGCTAACCACTTAAAAGTGAGTAAAGTGTATTTTAATATATTTCGTATCATGGTTCTATTTGGTAAAATTTGTATCAATCAATAATATTCATATTTCCTTTGCTGTATTCTGAGTACTTCATCATCCTCTGTAAAGATGATTTCAGTCATATTTCCATAACGGTCATACTTTATTTGATGAGCTTCTTTGTTCGTTAGTTTGCCTTTATCATCGAAGAACAATTTTAATTTAGGGTTTCCAAATTTATCATAAATTACCTTAATGTAATCCTTTTTTTGAGGATAAGTTATAATTTCTTCCTTTAGGATATTTCTTGTGGTATATTTCAAGCTAATAATCCTTATCACTTCGCCTTCTTCTTTAAATACCTTTTTTATAATATTTTCTGCCTTATCAAATTGGTGAATTTCTTCTTCATATAGGGTGGTTAATGCTATTGCTGAATTTCGATTCCAATACATAAGCTCACTTGAATCTAACTTTATTCCTTCATCATTATACCGAATGCTTCTTTTTGTTTTGGAAGGTACATCAGGTTGAAAGGTCGTATGTTCAATTAAAGCATTCTTGTCATTGTAGGTATAAATATCCCTACAATGTAAATCCTCTGCGAAGTAAAACTCCTCTAGTATTTGTTGCCCTAAATCGTTATATTTTAAATGGATTTTTTTAGTTTGATTGGAATCTTTATCGTATTCATGACTTATCATTTCTGTCATGATTTGTTTGTCATTATAGCTATACTGTATTTCTGTAAATTCACCATTTTCCCAATATATTGTTTTAGAGGTTTTGAGATTATTATTTTCATCATAAGTGTAATTCCTGCTTATGACTAGCTTATTGTCTTTATTATAAGTTCGTTTTTGTACGATATTTTGTTGTTCATCTACTTCCTCAATAGTGGTTTCTAATTTACTTAGAAGTCCATTTTTATATTCTTCATGTTGAACTATTGTATCCTTTTCATTATATTGAATAAGCTCTTCTCCGTTTGTGTTATTTCCTTTAAATACATGTTTAGTTAATGCTTTGTATTTATTGAACTCATATAGATCAAGTGCTTTAAGGGAGTCTTGCAGATTATGATCTAACATTTCAACTGACTTGACATTACCTTTTAATTTGAGTATTTGATACCGAAAATTACCATAGAGATTTGTCCATTTGTGTTCTTCGAGGGGACTTTGCGTATTACACTGCATGAAACCAATAATAATTAAAGATAGGAGTGATAATAATAGGCTTTTAGAAATTTTAGCGATATTCATGTGTTAAAAAATTTATCATTAAAGATTTTCTTTACTTATGTAGTCGTTGTCAAAACTTGGTTTATTACGTTTTTATTAAAACCTTGATCATGAAAATTCCATCATATACTTTAACCATAGCTATTTTTATAGTATGGTTTCCCGCCTTAGTGAGTGCCCAACAACACCTTCTAAATATCAATGAATTTCTCAAAACTACAGAAGCAGGAAAATGCTATGTCGCCTTTCCACAAGATAGCATTAATCAAAAAACCACATATTTTGAAATTGTAAATGCAATATATAAAACGATTGAAGTTTCCTCAAAATCTATCTTATTAGAACAAGGTAAGGATTTTAATGAAGATAGTATTTGGAGGGTTCAGGTTATACCCCCTAGTGTGAAACTACATCGATGGACAAAAAGAATGCCTTGTAGAAGAGACCATCGATTTAATTTCGATTGTCAAAATATGTTACAAATTTGTTTGGTAGAAATACCTCCAAGATATGTAACGGTTAAAAAAATTATTAATCCTCAAACACATTCTATAGAATTTTTACCTCAAACACTTCAAATTAAAAAAATGGTTAAGCCTAGTTACCTTAAAATTTTTGATAAAGAAACTATAGATTTTGTAAAGAAGTCAAATATATTCACACTTAAAGGTTCTAATTGGACATCATGGAGGGAAAGGCTTTCCTGTAGTTGGAATTTTACATACGATGAAAAAGTAGCAGCTGTTCAGAGAGCACTAGTCAAACACGGATATGATATTAAAATTACAGGTGTATTTTATGATAAAATGAAAGCTGCCCTTCTGGATTTCCAACGTAAAAATGGACTCACAGAAGGGCAGCTTGATATTGATACGATTCGGAAGTTAGAGGTTGATTTTTAAATTATATTAATTTGTTAAATTCGAGTTTAATAAAAAGGCTTAGCTAAAATTTTGTGTTGTTCCCTGTTTGGTAAACTTAAAAATTAACGCAAGACCGATAAGGGAAGACTTATAAAAGACTAAGTATTTCGGGATAAATATAAAGTTTCCCAAACTTTTGGAAGTTTA